>NZ_BADV01000040.1:0-32524 GCF_000238895.1 Pseudoalteromonas sp. BSi20429
AAATCGAAACCAAAAAAACCGCTAGAATAAGCGGTTTTTTTTATGTCTGTATTTTGTGTTTACAAGTATTCAAATACTTTAATTACACGCTCTACGCCAGAAACATTGCGGGCAATATTTACAGCTTGAGTTGACTCAGAGTCAGATACTAAGCCCATTAAAAAAACTTCAGCATTTTCTGTCACTACTTTAATGTTATTACTGCTAATGTCTTTTGCTGTTAGTAGCTGGGCTTTTACTTTAGAAGTTAGCCAAGAGTCGTGAGTTTGTGTAGTAATGCCAGTATTTGAGCCAATACGAATTTGGTTATGTATTTTACGAATACCTGAAACGCCCTCAATAGTGCGCTGCGCTTCGTTTCTCATTTCTTCGTTAGATACTTGGCCAACAAGTAAAACAATACCGTTAACGCTTACAGCGCTTATATTGGCAAACTTTTCAAGACGTTCTACTTCGCTAAGTGCAATACTGGCTTTTATTTCAATATTGTTATCGTCAATTTGAGAGCCAATAGTACGGCGATCGTTCGCTGCAGTTACTGCACTGGCTGTACCTGCAACAACAGCGGCTGCGCAGCCTTGCAGTAATACAACAGTACCTAAAACAATAAGAGAGCGTTTAAACATAATTTTCATCCTGAGGGAAAAGCGTTAAATCAACAAGTTCGCTTAAACAATGTAAGTTAACTAAATGGGATTCGATAATGCGGCTAGGGCGTTTAGATGGCGATCTAATTTCAACATCGTTAGGTCCAAGTAGCCCTACCAACTCGCCACCATCATCACCAACCATAACTATGACCTTCATATCTTTAGTTAGTGCAGCTTCAACGGCAGAAATAACATGTTTTTCGTTGCCGTTTATAGCCAGTACAAGCAATAAATCACCTTGCTGGGCAAAAGCGCGGACTTGGCGAGCAAATGTATCGTGATCGTCTACTTGAGTACTTTGCCCAAGATTAACGTTTTCTTGCGATAGAGCAATTGCAGGTAAGCAGGGACGTTCGGTTTCATAATGATTAACCAACACACCCGCCATATGCTGAGCGAGCATGTGGCAATTTGCAGTACCGCAGCAAATGAGTTTATTTCCGTTGATCAGACTTTGTGCAATAGTAAATGCAGCTGACTCAAGAGCACTAGGTAGCACTTCACCAGCAGCGATTTGAACTTGAATGCTTTCTGTAAAAATTTCTTTAATTGTGTCTTGCATAGCCTACCAATAATTTATCTTTGTATTTGCGTTTAAAATACATTTTTAAGCCAATTAATATTAGAAGATGCTTCTCCTGTAATGGCTACATAATCAATTCTTAGAGCTTGGTTAGTTAAATTTTTAGCTGCTAAGTAATGATAAATACTACGTTTTAATCGAGCTTGTTTTTGTGGACTAAGCGCATAGTTGGCACCGCCACGAGCATTATTTTTGCGAAACTTAACCTCAACGAATACAAGGGTATCGCCTTCTTTCATAATGACATCAAGCTCACCAAAGGGGCAGTAATAATTACGTTCTATGGGTGTTAGCCCTTGAGTAACTAAGTATTTTTGCGCTTCAAGCTCATAATACTGGCCTTTTTCGCGACTATTGTGCCACAGCTCTTTAAACCACGACATGCCGCCCCCTTAATTAAATTTAATTGATAGTTTGTATGTCACCCGCTGATTGCATAAACAATGGTACAGGGCGTTGTGTTTCTAATTGCACAGGCTTAATGCGACGGTTTGTATATTGAGCCCAGTCGAGCGTGCGTTCTATATGGCCGCTGGTATTAACAGATAACTTACCGCTTAAACCACTATATTGATTGCCTGGCATTACGCTTAACTGCCTGATGTCATGTAATATTGATACAGCATCGTACGCCATTGCAAATAAGCGTTGGCTAATATCTACTTGCTCTGGCCATAACGAATCATACTGCTGGCGTAAGTTATGTTGTTTAATTTGCGAATCGAGCATCCACGGCAATTCAGTGAAGTATAGGCCGTCTAAGTCGCCTTTGTCAGTACTGTCAATTTGTTTACTATGACTTTTAGAGCTGGCATAAAGTGGAATACGATCTGCAAATGTACTTACGTTAACATCAAGGTAAGGTTTAATTAAGCGTGTTTCTATTGCATCACCCAAAATATAAATAACGTCTATATCACTACGCGAACGGGTTTCGTTTTCTACTTCCTGTTTAAATAGTGCTTTAATCGTTTTTATGCGCTCTTTTGATTTATCAACTTCTAACAAGCTGGTAATTGTATTAGGCATATCTTTTTTATCGTTATAAAAACCTATTTGCGGCTTGGTTTCGCTATAGCGTTGCCACTGTAAGTTAAAGTAATCAACCAAGCGTTGGCCATTTGCGTTATTTGGTGCAAGCAACATAGGTTTTTGATAGCCCTTAGTTAAAAAGTGTTCTAAGGCTTGTTGTACTTCGTGCTCAGGGTTTAGTGCAAAGTAATAATGCTGAAGCGAAATTCGCTCACCATCAAAGGTGTTTAAATGCAGTACCGGAGTATCAATAAGAGTTTGTGCATTGGCAAGTTTATCAATATTTGCTTTAAGTAGAGGACCAATTACAAAGTCAGGCTTTATTTCTTCAAGTTGCGCTGCAATTTCTTCTGTACTTAGGTTTTCATCAATAAAAATAGTGTCGTTGATATTTTGCGTATCAAGTGCAGCTAATACGCCAGCTTTAAGGGCATCACCTAAACGTTCGTTAGGGCCCGATTGTGGAAACAGTACAACTAAGCGCTCTATATTGATAGGAGCAAGTTCAGTAAGCATTTCATCTTGTTCAGGTAATACAGTAAAAGCCGGATGCCCAATATAGCGTCTGCGCCAATTGTTGATCGCTTGATCTAACTCTACGCCACTACTTGCATATACTTGATGATATAACGCTAGGTTAGCCCACCCTTGCTGAATAACCGAACCACGGTTAAAGCGTTCAAGCGCGTAAGAAGAAAGTTGCTTTAAGTTATCCCACAAATTTTGATTAAGTTGAGGGATTTCTATATTATTTTTTGTTGCTGTTTCAGAGGCTCTAAAAAAGTAGGGTGCAGCTTTTTTAGGAAAATTTTGCGATGCGTAAATGCTGGCCGTTAAAAACTGATGCCAAGCAAAATGCTCAGGTTGAGTCAGTTGTCCGTCTAGCGACTGTAAAATAACCAAAGCTTGATCATTTTTATTCTGTTGTTTTTGTGCAAATGCAATATAAAGGCGGTTCTGGATTTGATCAACACTTGCGGTTAATTCAAGCTCATTCCCAATTATCTCTAATAAAGGCCAGTTTTGCTCACTAATTGCTGCATCACGGGCGCTATACAATAACTGTATTTTATCGGCACCTTGGCGGTTTTGCGCCAATTGATAGATAGATTGCGCACTGGTTGCCTGATTTTGCAGTGCATTAGTGCGGTTACTTACGTTATCGCTGTTTTTAGTTGGTTTTTCGGTTGTGCTACACGCCGATAACCCTGACAATATAATTAATAGACTAACTAGTTTAAGTCGCACAATGATTTCCCAATACGTTAACGCGATTTGCTTATATTACTGACTGACGCAGGAGACCTCAATGTTAAATGAGGAGAATTCACAGAAAATTGGCACTCTTTACATTGTTGCCACCCCAATTGGCAATTATGACGACTTAAGTCACCGTGCCATTGCGACATTATCGCAAGTTGACTTAATAGCTGCTGAAGACACTCGCCATACCGGCAAGCTACTTAGCCACTTTGGAATTAAGGCAAAAACGTTTGCATTACACGACCACAACGAAAAGCAAAAAGCACAACAAATTATTGATCAACTTAATCAAGGTTTAAATATTGCTTTAGTATCTGACGCTGGTACGCCACTAATTAGTGACCCAGGCTACGCTGTTGTAAGTCTATGTCGTGAACAAGGCGCTCATGTTACACCTGTTCCAGGTGCATGTGCTGCAATTACAGCCGTATGTTGTTCAGGCTTACCAACCGACCGCTTTCAGTTTATTGGTTTTACGCCAGCTAAAAGCAAAGCTCGCCAAGACTTTTTTATCGAAGCTGTTAACTCAGGCATTACCAGCATAATGTACGAAAGTACGCACCGTATTATGGCAAGCCTTGATGATTTAGCACTAGCCCTAGGTGATGAGCAGCAAGTTGTGTTTGCTAAAGAGCTAACCAAAACCTTTGAAACATTTTTTAATGGTAGTGTAAGTGAGCTTAAACAGTTTTTAACTGATGATCCTACCAAGCAGCGCGGCGAAATAGTGCTTATGCTTGCGGGCAAACCAAAGCAAATAGACGATGTTCCGCCTGAAGCGCGAAAAATGCTGGCACTTCTTGAAAGCGAAATGCCAATGAAAAAAGCCTGTGGCGTTGTTGCTGAATACTTTGGAATGAAGAAAAACGCTTTATACAAAACAATTATTGAAGAAAAAGAGTAAATTTTACTGCGCTTGGTATTAGCCTCATGTATACTGCGCGCCGAGTCAGCCAAGATGATCGCTGCCTGTGACGAAAATGATCAGGGGGAGGAAAGTCCGGGCTCCATAGGGCAGAGTGCCAGCTAACGGCTGGGGGGCGTGAGCCCACGACAAGTGCAGCAGAGAGGAGACCGCCAATCTTCGGATTGGTAAGGGTGAAAGGGTGCGGTAAGAGCGCACCGGGCCGCTAGTAATAGTCGGTTGCAAGGTAAACTCCACTCGGAGCAAGACCAAATAGGGTTCCTTATGGCGTGGCCCACGTTGGAACCGGGTAGGTTGCTTGAGCCATAGAGCGATTTATGGCCTAGACGAATGATTATCACTTTCTTCGGAAAGGACAAAACCCGGCTTATACGGCTGACTCACTCATTCAATAAAAAGCCCGCAGTTAACACTGCGGGCTTTTTTGTGTTTAAGTTTTAGTTAATACAATTTAAGCATTATTAAATAATATTTTTCCCTTGTTCTGGATCGCGAGATTGCTCTGCTTGTTCACGTATTTCGTCGGTATCACTACTTACATCATCAAGCGTTTTAGTTTGCTCAACAGTTTCACTTTTTTCGCTTTGTATTTGCGATGGTTGTTTTTCCTCTAAGCTAGAAGCATTTTCATTAGGGTCGGTGAGTATAATTCTCTCTCGTGCGTCATCAGGCATGCTGATTTTTTGTTTTGTGAACTCATTGACTAATTCGCGCATAAGTTGAGAGGCTACTTTTAATGGGCTGTGCTGCTCGCTATTAACCCAAAAATACAAAACGAAGTTAATAGTAGATGAGCCTAAGTTTTTTATTAAAACCTGCGCGGGTGGGTCGCTAAGTACTGCATTTTGTTGATTGGCAATATCGAGGGCGAGGGTTTGTGCGCTGCGTATATCGTTATCGTAGCCAATACCAATTTCTACTTTGCCGCGCATTTTTGGATTGGCAGTCAGGTTTTTAATGGTATTTTTATATACAGTCGCATTGGGTATTTGAATATGATTGCCATCGTAATCAACAAGTGTGGTTGCTCTTGCGGTTACTTTTTTAACAATACCTAATCGGCCATCCACTTCAATTACATCGTCAATTTTAAAAGGTCTTTGTACGCTCAGTAATAAACTAGCAATAAAGTTCTCTGCTATGTCTCTAAAAGCAAAGCCGAGTATTAAACCTATTAACCCAGTCCCACTCATAATAGCAACAGCAAACTGAGTAAGCCCTGCTAAACGTAAAAATAAATATACCCCAAATAAAATTATTAGGGTGCTTATGCTGCGCCTTATGACTAAGTGAACAAGCTTGCTGTCAGTCATATAGTCAATGGGTTTGATTAGTAATCTAGAAAGTGGTCCTGAAATTAAGTAACTGAGTACTAAAAGCATTATGCCGAGTAAAAGAGTGGGTAATATTTGCGCTGTTACGTGAAGTAATTGCACGCCTTGCTCATAAAAGAAATTCCACGAAAGTGTATCAACTTTGATCACGTCAGTTATTGGTGTTGTATTATTTAGCGCTACACTGCTTTTTAGGGTACCGAGCATGGCTTATCTTCCGTGTTAGAGTCATTTATAGATAAATATTAGCAAGTTTGGTACCAAACGCTTATAACTTGGCAAATATTTTGCTGTAGTAACGTAATACAAATATTGAGGTTTAGAATGAAAGAAGCTAAACGAGGACAGCAAGCAGAGCAGCCTGCACATATCCCTTTTATAGGTTGGTGGGATATTGTTAAACGTATTTTTAAGCAAATGAGTGAAGATAACTTATCTATAGTGGCAGCCGGTGTGGCATTTTATGCGTTACTTGCTATTTTTCCAGCCATTGCGGCGATGGTATCAGTGTATGCGTACTTTTCATCCCCAACAGATATTAGTGAGCACTTAAGTAAAATAGTTACTTTGCTTCCACCAAGCACTAGTGAACTGATTTTATCTCAGGTTTCTAGCCTAGCTAAAACATCAAGTGCAAGCTTGAGCTTAAGTGCAATTGGTACGCTCATACTTACTATTT
Organism: Pseudoalteromonas sp. BSi20429; assembly: GCF_000238895.1. Classification (NCBI taxonomy): domain Bacteria; kingdom Pseudomonadati; phylum Pseudomonadota; class Gammaproteobacteria; order Alteromonadales; family Pseudoalteromonadaceae; genus Pseudoalteromonas; species Pseudoalteromonas sp. BSi20429. Next base: position 6,467 of record NZ_BADV01000040.1, read on the forward strand.
GGAGTAGCTCAAAGGGCAGCCAAGCACTTATTACTGCATGTAATATTAGTTATCGTGAATATGAAAAACGCTCATTTTTTCAGGCTCAACTAGTGCGCTTTTTATTTTCGGTAGGGGCGATTGTAGTCGCAATTTTTGCGCTATTAATTATTGGTATTTTACCTATTGTACTTAATTTAGTGGGACTAAAAGAAAGTATAGATTTATTAATTAAACTCATTTCTTGGCCATTACTGGCTTTTACCTTTAATTTTGCTTTGGTACTTTTATATCGTTATGCCCCACATCGTAAACCTGCTAAATGGCGTTGGATCACAATGGGGTCGTCTATTGCTACCGTGCTGTGGATTTTGGCATCTATAGGTTTTTCTTTTTATGTGTCGCGTTTTTCTAGTTACAACGAAACGTATGGCTCACTAGGTGGTGTAGTGATCATGCTGATGTGGTTGTATATCAGCGCTTATATAATCACATTAGGTGCTGTAATTAATGCAGCTACTGAGCAGCAAACAGGTAAAGATAGCACTGTAGGGCCGGCTAAAGAGCGTGGGCAGCGAGGCGCCTATGTAGCAGATCACCTCGATGTAAAAAATGAATAGCTATTAATTAGTTAAATTAGTAAGTGCAGTAATTTGCTCTTTAAATTCTTGTGCTGCAGGACCAAGCCTGTCGTTGTCGTTGCACATTAAATATAAATTAAGAGTGCGGGTTGTACCTTGATCTAAATTAAGTGTAATGAGGGTTTGATCTTCAATTAAGTGTGCAATTTGTGTTTTTGGCAGCCAAGCGTAACCTAAATTTTGGCTAACCATATCAATAGAGTTGCGTAAATGGCTTACTGTCCAGCGCATATCTGCACCTAACCAGCCATCATTGTGACTGGTGTGGGTTGCTGAATCGCGAACTACTATTTGTCTATGTAGCTTTAAATCACGAAAGTTGAGTTGTTCAGTATGTTGGTGTAATACATGGTCTTTATGCGCAACCGCTATAAACTCTATATCACATAACGTACTGCAACTAATTCCATAGATAGGAATTGACGAAATAGCTAAATCAACCACTGAGTTATGTAGTAATTCGTTTGCACCGGTTAGCACGCTTTCTACTAAATCAATTTTTAAAAGAGGGTAAAGCTCACTCGTTTTAGCAAGTGCTTGATATAAAATAGCGTGTGGAAAAACCTCATCAACAGCTATTTTTAATGTGCTTTCCACGCCTTCGCTTAGTGTACTTGCTACCGATTCTATTTTAGTCGCTTCTTCAATTAAAAACTCGGCTCTGCGTAAAATCAGCTTACCGCTATCGGTTAAAAATGCTTTACGGCCTTTTACTTCAAGCAACTTAATTTGCAAGGCGGCTTCAAGTTTTTGCACAGCATGGTGTACGGTTGACTGACTTTTATGTACAGCTGCGCTTGCGCCTGCAAACCCGCCATGATCCACAACCGCTTTAAACATTCGCCATTGCTCTAATGTTGCTTTTGCCATTTTTAAATCCTGTTACTACTTTATATCTGATTGCTTAACTTGACCGCGCAGACGCATTATTTATTGCGTAACAGTGATTTTTTGTCTATTTATTTTAACAAAGCTACTTTTTTATCAGCTAGAAGTGCCATAAAACTGCTTTTATTTAAAGGTCTTGAAAATAAATAACCTTGACCGTAATCGCATCCTGCTTCAAGTAGTAGCTGCATTTGTAATTTAGTTTCAATTCCTTCGGCGATTACTTTTAAGCCCAACTGATGCGCCATAACAATGATGGCTTCACACAATGCAAGTTCTTGGCTGCCTACTTGAATATTATCAACAAAACGTTTATCTATTTTTAAATAGTCGGTGTCCATTTCTTGTAAGTAAGCGAGCGACGAATACCCGGTACCAAAATCATCAAGAGCAAGCTGCATTCCTGATTTTACTATTTCTTTTAGGCGTCTTTGCGTAAGTGCTTCAGGGTTAACCATTAAGCCTTCAGTTATTTCTGCGACAATTGACGAAGCAGGCAGCTTTGCTGCTTTTAGCATATCGTACCATTCATCTATGCCACTCTCTGGCGTGGATAATTGCACTGGCGATACGTTTACACTTATTTGAAAAGTATCATCGGTTAGTGTTTTTATATCGTTAAGTGTTTGCAAAGCTTGGGCAAATACAAATTGACCAATTACATTTATTTGCCTGGTTTCTTCAGCAAGTGGGATAAATGCGATAGGGCTAATTAGGCCTTTTTCGGGATGTTGCCAACGAATAAGCGCTTCAGCTTTATGAATATGTAAATCATTTAAAGCAACTATGGGCTGATAAAATAACTCAAACTGTTCAAGTTCTATGGCACTTCGTAAGTCTTTTAATAGCACCATGCGCGCGTGTGCATATTCGCGCATGTCAGCAGAGAAAAACTCAAAACAGTTACGACCATTACTTTTTGCTTTATACATAGCCTGATCGGCTGCCTTTAAAAGCTGTTCAGTATTTTCACCATCATTAGGAGCGCAAGCAATGCCTATGCTTGCACTAATAAATAACTCTTCGTTTTCAAGATGCAAAGCTGACGATAGACTAAGTAAAATATTACTCGCAATTTGATTAATATGGCGCGTACTTTTAATGTGACTAAATACAATAACAAACTCATCTCCCCCAATTCGTGCCACAAACTCAGCGTTTTTTGCCGACTGGACTATACGCTGAGATACGAGTTTTAATAAGTTATCGCCATAGTGATGGCCTAATGTGTCATTAATATCTTTAAAGTGATCAATATCTAAAAGCATGACAACCAATTGATTATCTGGAGTAACAACATTTGAAAATCGTTGATTTAATCGCTCCTTTAATTCTAAACGATTTGGTAAGTCAGTTAGGTGATCAAAATGAGCTTGTCGCCAAATGGTTTCATCAGCTTGTTTTTTTTCTGTGAGGTCTGTGAATATCGCGATACGACGAATAGGTGCGTTGTTTGTATCATAAATAGTATCGATTGTGAGCCACTCAGAATAAAGCTGCCCGTTTTTTTTACGGTTAATAACCTCGCCTTGCCAGCGGCCTGTTTGCTGTAATTCAGACCACATTTTATTGTAAAAATTCTTATCATGTTTTCCTGATGAAAGAATTGAAGAGGACCGGCCAATTACTTCTTCTTTACTATATAAAGTCGTTTTGCAAAATGCAGGATTTACATCAAATATGATACCCGTTGGATCGGTGATTGCCATGCCTTCACTACTGTTGTTATACACTAGTGAGGCAAGGTGGAGTGCTTCTTCATTTACTTTTCGTTGTGTTATATCTCGTAGCACAACAACGTATTCATTTTTACTTTGCATTGCGCTAATACGTGCTTCAAAGCTGCGTTTAGGATCTGATTTTTCGAGTGTGAATTCTAAATTACTCGAAACATCAAGTTTAGATAACTGCGATAACAAAAGCTGAACATTGCTGTGTGAAAGTATTGATGATAAATGAGGTACTACAGTGCTGTTAGGATTTACTTGAGGCTTAAACTGTCCTGTTATGTTGAGAATATCGCCATGGATGTTAATTCTAACGTAACTATCGGGCAGAGTATTAAGCAAGCTAGTAAGCTCATCATGCTTGTTTTTTAAATTAGCTTCAGCTGTTAACCGAGTTTGCGCCATTGATTTAAAACGCTGATAGAGAGTATTTAGCTCTGGATTATTGGGTTGTATTTTTTGTGACGGCATTTCGCCCTTAGCCAATACGTTTGTTGCATTTGTTAGATTATTAATTGGGTCAATAATGCTGGTTTTAAGTAGTTTACGTGCAATTAAAGACAGTATCAGCAGCGATAAAATAAACACACCAATCGCTATAAAAAAATTATTATTTATTTGCTTTAAAGCATGTGTGACAGGAAGTGCGATATGTATATTTAAGCTGTTATTACTTGGATCGCTGTAAATAACAGAGTGATGAAGCATTCGGGCTTCACCTTCAATAGACTTTATTTTTGTTGATGCCTCATTATCAATCGAAGAATCAGTTGCTAATAAAGTCTGTGCAATATTATCGCCAAGCGCGGCCGTTGTAGGTGGGTAACGCGCTAAAATTTTTCCGTTAGAATCAGCAATTGCAGCAATAGAGCCTGGCGGAAGTTCAATGTCATTAAAAGCATTGTTCCACCAGTCAAGCGCAACAACGATAACTACAACGCCCTGAATTACATTTTTTTTATTAATAATAGGTAACGCAAAATTAAGGGTGTTTTTTTGCAGACTTCGGTCGTGCTGAAAATAACCTACCGACAATTGGTTACTTTTTAAGGCGTTTTGGAAATACGCCCGATCGGCAATATTAATTGTTTTGGCTAACCCGCTTGTTGTACATATAACAATGCCATTTGGATCTATAATCCCGATATTGGCAACATGTGCGTAAATAGATCTAAATTGATTAAAATAATTAGGGCAGGTCGTTGCTAGATTTTCTTTCTTACTTTCCTCTTTAGCCAAATAACGCGCTAAACGGTCAATATCATCGACTAAGTGCTTTTGCTGTAAAATTAATTGCTTAGCAATATTTTCTACTTTTTTTTCGCTTTGCTCAATAGAGTGATCGCGTTCAAGCAGCAGTGTAAAAATAATTACAGCGGTGCCCGGAATACTTAGCAATATAAGTAAACGATAAAGCTGATGTTTGAGAGAATAAGTAAAAATAACCATTCCTTAGTTTTGTATTTTGCAATAACAATTGTAGCCAAATTCACTCCAAATAACCATAGTAATTATAAGGTTGAAAATGTAACCAATGAATCATTATAGTTCTATTTTTTGGAATGTTAAGGTCGATTTAAAGACATAGTTGTTTTGTTTAATGGATGATTTAATAACCCCATAAACTTATTCTTTAGAGTGAATTAATAAATGAAAATATCAAAAATACTTACAGCTTATGCAACTCAAGATGGCGACGGCGTGAGCATTAGCCGTATACCTGGGTTTGATGGTAAATATTTAGATCCCTTTTTAATGATTGATGAACTTAAGTCAGACGACAAAAAAGATTATATGGGAGGCTTTCCTGAGCATCCGCACCGAGGTATTGAAACGTTTACTTATATTCTAAAAGGTGGCTTTGAGCATCGTGACCAAATGGGTAACAGAGAAGCAATTAAAGCAGGTGATGTGCAATGGATGAGTACAGGGCGCGGCGTCATGCACAGTGAAATGCCACTCGCGGATGCTGTAGATGGACTGCATGGCTTTCAAATTTGGATCAACATGCCAAGCGCAGAAAAAATGCGTGATTCACGTTATCAAGATACGACTAAAAACCCAGCTCCGAGTTTTACAAATACGCAAGGTGTGACGTTAAAAGCACTTGCGGGATCGTGGCAGTTTGAAAGTGAAACGCTTAAAAGTAGTTTGCAAAGTTTAGCTGCCAATGCGGCGCTCGCTGATATTACATTACCTGCTGGTAAAAGCATGAGTTTAGAGCCTCTTAGCCAACAAAAAGTAATGCTTTATATTCATAGCGGCTCACTAATAACGAGCGACAATCAAACAATACCAGCGGGCAAGTTACTTATTTTAGAACCAGACAGTGACATTAATATTAGCTCTGAGCACGGCGCTGGTGTTTTGGTTTTAGCAGGCGATCCACTTAATCAACCGATTGCTCATATGGGGCCGTTTGTAATGACGACTCAAGCTGAAGTACAGCAAGCAGTGCGTGATTATCAAAACGGCGAGTTTGGCAAAATTTAACGGTATTTTTAGGAGAGTTTTATGGGATTATTAGTTAACGGCCAATGGCAAGATAAATGGTACGACACCGATTCAAGTAACGGTAAGTTTGAACGCGAAACAGCGCAGTTACGTCACTGGATCACTGCAGATGGTAGCGCTGGAATAACGGGCGAGGCCGGTTTTAAAGCTCAAGCGAACAGGTATCATTTATATGTGTCACTTGCGTGTCCTTGGGCGCATCGAACGCTTATATTTAGAGCGTTAAAAGGGCTGCAAGATTTAATTACGGTGTCGGTTGTTAGCCCTGACATGCTTAATAGTGGTTGGGAGTTTGATACGAAAAATCATAGTACTGGCGATGCATTATTTAATAGTAATTACTTACATCAAGTGTATACAAAAAATAACCCTGAGTATTCTGGGCGAGTAACGGTTCCCGTATTGTGGGATAAAAAGCTCAATAAAATTGTTAGTAATGAGTCTGCCGATATTATACGTATGTTCAATAGTGCGTTTAATGAATTAACAGGTAATAACGATGATTACTATCCTGAGGCACTGCAACCAAAAATTGACGAATTAAATACACTGATTTATCCAAATATAAATAATGGTGTTTATCGTACGGGCTTTGCTACAACTCAAGATGCGTATGAAGAGGCGTTCAACGATGTATTTAAAGCACTCGATACAGTAGAGGGGATACTGAGCAAACAGCGGTATTTAACAGGGGATAACCTCACAGAGGCTGATTGGCGATTATTCACCACGCTCATTCGGTTTGATAGTGTGTATGTTGGCCACTTTAAATGTAATTTACGCACAATTGAAAGCTATCCTGCACTGAGCGGATACCTTAGAGAGCTATATCAGGTTAAGGGTGTAGCACAGACAGTTGATTTTTATCATATTAAACGTCATTACTATTTTAGCCATACAATGATCAATCCAACACAAGTTGTGCCAAATGGCCCAAGTGTTGATTACTTATCTGATCACGGTAGAAATGTTTAACGTTTAAGCAAATAGCCTAACAAGCCAGCCGTATTTTCTTACCAAGCTGGTTTCGCCTTTCCCTGCTTGTACAGCTGCGCCGGCTAAAAAGGCACTTGTTAGTCCCACTTTAGTTGCGGCAAAACGCTTTAGTCTATATTGAAACGCTGCATGATGTTGGCGTTTTAACTCACTGCGCGTGTCCATTTGCTTACTAAGAGCATCAACGTTTTCATTAGGTGCTTTGATTAAGTAGTTAACTAACATGATAATTTCCTTATAAGTTAAACAGTTGTTTTAAGCTTTTGAGCGTTTTACTAAAGCCAATTTTATTGCTTAGGTAAACTGTATTTTTCCAAAGCCATGCTAAACAAGCAACTTGCAGCAAAGCAGCTGTTGCAATACTCAGCCATACTGACCCAAAAACATCGTATACACCGTATCCAACAGCACCTAGAAATCCTGCCCACAACAAAACCAAACCACTGGCAAAACAGCCTAAAAATATAGTGATCAATGCAAGCGATCTAAGCGATAACCGCCATTCAGCTTTAGCAAGCTGATGGGTGATCTTTCCTTGAGTTTGGTAATCGTCCTTGAGCTGCTTAGAGTACTCTAAAAGCTTTGCAATATGATCTTGCCAATCGTCCTTTTGGCTCTGCTGCTCAGTAGTTTGGTTTTGCGCTTCACCATCCTTGGCTGCGCTTGTTTGTGGGTTATTCATCACTGATTACTTACGACGAAATAGTGATGTAATCAGCATACCCGCAGCAAAAGCAATACCCGCGGTTGCTAATGGATTTTCAGAAGCAAATGCACGGGTTTTAGCTGTACATTCACTTAACTTTTCACGTGCAATAAGTTGTTTTTCGCTTAATGCATCTGCTGAGCTAGAAGCTCCTTTACGCACACTGCTTTCAGCTGTTGCAGCTTTGCTAGAAAGTGCATCTACCGCATCGTGCGCCGCTGATGTTGCTTTTTCTGTAAGAGGAGACTCAGTATTTGTTAGTTTAACGTCAGGCTTAACATCTGAAGTTGTGTTTGGTTTCGTATTTGTTGCAGTAGCCATAATCAATCCTTAATAAGTTAAAAAATTTAAATAGTGATTCAGATGATGCAATGATTAAACCAAAACTGTTATTTATTTTAACCTGTTGAATTTATTGCTTTTACTGTGCATATGTAGCTTTTTTATATTTAGTAATTTAAAGCAAACAGTAACTATTACTACACGATTAGGTAAATTTTACAAAGAGAGTAAAAATGCTTAAAAAGTTGTAAATATTCATTGGTTATTCAGTAAGTAAAGTGTGTAAACAGAAAGTTATAAAAAACAGAATAGATATTTTTTTCATCACAATCCCACTTTTTCCCACGTAATTCAAACGCTTCGCTTGAGCCCTTATTTTTTCTAGCTTTGGGACTTACTAAAGCTGGTCAGCTTACTTGACAAAATGGCTTGTCAAGCCCTAAACTGGAGCACTGTGGTAAAAAGTGGTTTTTAGTGGATCACACTGGATAAAAATAAACAAAAGTTGAATAAAACAATTTTAAAGTAGGTTTTTTATGTTTCGTGGCGCGAGTTCACTGAGTTTGGATGATAAGGGGCGTTTTGCGGTACCGACTAAGTACCGAGAATCTCTATTGTCTGAAGATCAGGGAACGGTTATTTGTACCGTCGCATTAAATGAGCCGTGTTTATGGTTGTATCCGCTGGCTGAGTGGCTAGAAATAGAAAGCCGTTTAGCTAAAATCTCCAATATGAACCCACGAGCCCGTCGAATGCAGCGTATGTTGCTCGGGAATGCTACTGAATATCAACTTGATAAAAATGGTCGAATTTTGCTTGCGCCGTCACTGAGGGCTCATGCATCACTTGGCAAAAAAATCATGCTAGTTGGTTTGATGAATAAATTTGAAATTTGGGATGAGGCGCGTTGGCACGAGCAAATGCAGCAAGATACTGAGCTTGAAAGGCTTGGCGATTTTGAACCTAACCAAGATTTAGATAATTTTACACTCTAACAGCACAAAAAAAGGCAAATAATAGCTAATGACAGCGCAATTTGAACACGTATCCGTATTAATGGACGAAACCATCGATGCCCTCGCAATTAAGCCAGATGGTATATACATGGATGGTACGTTTGGACGTGGCGGCCACTCTGGACAAATTTTAGCACGCCTAGGTGATGAAGGTCGCCTGCAAGCAATTGACCAAGATCCACAAGCGATACAATCAGCCGAAAAATTTGCTGATGATCCACGTTTTGCGATTGCACATACTCGTTTTTCAAATTTATACGAAGTAGCAGAGCAGAACGATCTCATTGGTAAAGTGGATGGCATTTTATTAGACATTGGTGTCTCGTCGCCACAACTTGATGACGCTGCGCGTGGTTTTAGTTTCATGAAAGATGGGCCACTTGATATGCGCATGGACCCAACAACAGGTCGCAGTGCTGCACAGTGGTTAGCAGAAGCCGAGTTAGATGATATTACCCACGTAATTAAAAAACTGGGCGAAGAAAAGTTTGGTAAACGCATTGCACACAAAGTACTCGAAGTTCGTGAGCACACGCCAATCACAACAACCAAGCAACTTGCTGACCTTGTTGATGAAGCAGTACCGGTAAAAGATAAGTTTAAGCACCCTGCAACACGTACTTTTCAGGCGATTCGTATTTATATCAATAGCGAGCTTGAAGAGATTCAAACAGCGCTACAGTCTGCAGTTAAAGTGCTAAAGCCAGGCGGACGTTTAGTGGTGATTTCGTTTCACTCACTAGAGGATCGTATTGTAAAACAGTTTATTAGAAAACAGAGTAGGGGAGAAGTGTTACCCAGAGGTCTGCCTTTAACTGATGCACAAATAAATAAAAACCTGACGTTAAAAGCAGTGGGTAAGGCTATTAAGCCAAGTACTGTTGAAGTAGAACGTAATCCACGTTCTCGTAGTTCTGTACTTAGGATTGCACAGAGGTTGGGATGAGTAAAAAAGCGAGCTATCGTCAACCCAATTTATTCTTTGAAATATTAAAAGGCCTAGGTGCTAACAAGCTAACCTCGGCCTTGTTGGTTGTGATATTCGCTTCTAGTTTAGCTGTTGTGCAAACAACACATTTAGCTCGTGGGCAACTTATAAAGCAAGATCAATTATTACAAGAACGTGATGAACTCGATTTAGAGTGGCGCTACTTACTTGTTGAAGAAGAATTTTATTCGCAACATGCACGCATTGAAGAAGTTGCTATATCACAATTAAAAATGAAACGACCTACGAGTCAAGATGAGCAGGTAATAATAGTACAATGAGAAATAGAGGCAAAAAACCAGTCACTAATTTAATCACATGGCGCTTTATGCTGGTGTGTACAGTTGTGTTTATGGTGTTTGTAACACTCGTATCTCGCGCTGCTTATTTACAAGTGATAGAACCCGATAAAGCACGTTCAGAAAGTGATAAACGCACGGTGCGTGTTGAAAAACTGCATGTGCAACGCGGAATGATTTTTGACCGCAATGGTAAAGAATTAGCGGTAAGTGTGCCTGTGGTAAGTGTATATGCTGATCCTAAAGCATTACATAAATCGCTTGTATCTAAAGTAATCAAACAAGCCCGCAAAAGCGGCGAAGATCACTTATCTTTAACTGAAAACACTGTTGAGCTTGATAAGCGTACTGCACTTTATTATAAAAACGATTTACGCTGGCGCGAGCTTGCAGATGTGCTGCGTATTGATCCTAAAAAGATTAATTCTCGACTTTTAAACGATCCTTCGCGTCGCTTTGTGTATTTAAAGCGCCAAGTTACTCCTGCTGTAGCAAATTATATTGGTGATTTACGCCTCCCTGGTATCCATTTACTAGATGAATCTAAACGCTACTACCCTGCAGGTGAAGTTACCGCGCATGTAATTGGTTTTACCAATATCGATGGCAAAGGCATTGAAGGCATTGAAAAGCTATACGAAAACGCTTTAACGGGCGAGGAAGGCCGCCGTACCATTCGTAAAGACGCACAAGGGCGTGAGGTAGAAGTACTTGACGAACGTGAACGTGTAGAGCCAGAAAGTATAGAACTAAGTATTGATCAACGAATTCAAGCCATTGCGTACAAGGCCGTAAAATCAGCTGTACTGACTTATAAAGCCACATCGGGCTCAGCTATGGTAGTTGATGTTAAAACCGGTGAAGTACTGGCAATGGTAAATAGCCCTTCATTTAATCCAAACAACTTAAGCGATGCTGCACCTCATAAGCGTCGTAACCGCGCAATTACAGATTTGTTTGAACCAGGCTCAACTGTTAAGCCTCTAGCCATTTTGGCTGGGCTAGACTACGGCGCCATTCAGGCAGATGACACGATTGATACCTACCCAGGTTGGATGCGTTTAGGTGGTAGTTTAGTTAGAGATACTCGTAATCACGGCGAACTAACACTGCGCGAAATACTAAAGTACTCCTCAAACATGGGAGTTGCGAAGGTTACTCAGTTAGTGCCTAAAGATTACCTTGTTGGTTTATACCAAAAAGTAGGCTTTGGTAGTGATACTGGAACAGGCATGGTCGGTGAAAGCAGCGGTTTGTTTTATCCAAATCGTCGTTGGTCTGACTTTGAAATTGCCACTTTATCATTTGGTTATGCGATTTCGGTAAGTACTGCGCAAATGGCGCGCTTTTATACCATGTTAGGCGCTGGTGGAGTTAATCGACCACTGACTATTTTAAAGCAAGACAATATACCTGAAGGCGAACGTATTTTTAAACAAAAAGACGTAGAAGCCGTAGTGCACATGATGGAAAGTGTATTTGAAAAAGACGGTACTGCTCGCAACATAAAAGTTGATGGGTATCGTGCAGCTGGTAAAACAGGTACATCTAAAAAAGCCGTAGCAGGTGGTTATGGTGATGAATATGTAGGTTATTTTGCAGGTGTAGCGCCGGCAAGTAATCCTCGTTTAGCCGTGGTAGTTATGATTAATGAACCAGGTGGTGATGTGTACTATGGAGGTGCCACCGCTGGCCCTGCATTTGCAGAAATCATCTCTAACGCATTAAGAATATTAAACGTAGCGCCTGACAAGGAAGAGGTTGCGTACGTACAAGGTAAAGATAACGATGCGTGATTTAAAGGATATTTTAAAATACATCGAAATAGATGCGCCCTCGCAACTGGTAAAACATTTACGCCTTGATAGCCGTGAAGTAACGCCAGGTGATGTATTTGTTGCTATTAAAGGCCATGCACTTGATGGCGGTCAATTTATTAATAAAGCAATTGAAAATGGCGCAACAGCTATTATTGCTGACAGATTATGTGAATTTGAAACAAGTTTTGAGCCACTATATTTAGTTTCGGAGCTTGATAAAAAGCTTCCAGAATTAGCAAGTCGCTTTTATAGCCAGCCAAGTCAGGCTCTTGATTTAATTGGTGTGACAGGTACAAACGGTAAATCGACAACCACAGCAATGATTGCCCACTTAGCGCAATTTTGCAGTACTGATTCGGCTATTATTGGCACTTTAGGTTATGGTCATCCTGATAACTTAATTCCACTGATTAATACCACACCTTCAACGGTTGATTTACAGCATATTTTGAGCGATTTAAATTCGCAGCATAAAAAGCTGGTAGCCATGGAAGTGTCATCTCATGGATTAGTGCAGCAGCGTGTTGCTAAATGCGCGTTTAAAGCGGCTGTGTTTACTAATCTTTCGCGCGATCACTTAGATTACCATGGTGATATGGCAAGTTACGGTGATGCGAAACTAATGCTTTTCCGTGATTTTGAGCCGCAAGTTGTAGTGCTTAATCAAGATGATTCTCAAGCTGAGCAATGGCTTGAAAAGTATGATTTTAATAACCTAATCTGTTATGGCCGCAAAAACTTAGCCCCTAAGAATGCTCAGTACGTTTATTTTTCTAATGTTGAATATTCAAGTGAAGGTATTTCGGCGCAGTTATCGACTAGTTGGGGTGATATGTCGATTAAATCGCCTCTGTTTGGCGAATTTAATTTATATAACTTAACGGCCGCGATCGCTACATTACTAGGGCTTGGTTATCCGCTTGAGCAATTAGTTTCAGGTTGTGCGCAGTTACAGCCAGTAGCTGGGCGAATGCAAGCATTTAGCCAAGCAGGCATGCCGACGTGTGTTGTTGATTACGCGCATACACCCGATGCACTTGCACTTGCATTACAAGCGTTGCAGCTGCATGTGCCAGGTGGTGTAAGTTGTGTATTTGGTTGCGGTGGTGACAGAGACAAAGGAAAGCGTGCATTGATGGCGCAAGCTGCAGAGCAAAACGCTAATAAAGTTATTATTACGAGTGATAACCCTCGCTCAGAAAACCCTGATGACATTATTGCAGATGTAGCTGGCGGTTTAACCCATCCTCAAAATGCACATTTAGAGGCTGATAGAGCAACTGCAATTCGTTTTGCTATAGAAAACGCTACAGCTGATGAGGTTATTTTGATTGCAGGTAAAGGCCACGAAGATTATCAAATTATAGGCGATAAGCGAATCGACTTTTGCGATCGCCGGTATGTACAAGAACAACTAAAAAAAGCAGTAAGAGGGATAACACAATGATCCCAATGGATTTTGATTGGTTAGCTAATGTGCTAACAACCGATTATCAAGGTGATAATCAACACGTACTTAATATAAATACTGATACTCGTACAGTGTGCGATGGCGAAGTGTTTTTAGCACTGAAAGGGCCAAATTTTGATGGGCATAAATTTATAGCTGAGGCTAAACAAAAAGGCGCTATTGGCGTTATTGTTCAGCACAAAGTTGATGTAGATATTCCACAATTTATAGTAAGCGATACACGTATTGCACTAGGTGCAATTGGCACCGCTGTTATGGCCCAAGTGGCGCCTAAAACAATTGCAATTACAGGTAGTGTAGGCAAAACCACCGTAAAAGAAATGTGTGCGGCAATTTTGTCGGTTCACGGTGATGTATTAGCTACTAAAGGTAATTTTAATAACGATATTGGCGTCCCACTTACGTTATTGCGCTTAGAGCCTCAACATCGCTTTGCAGTAATTGAACTAGGTGCAAATCACTTAGGTGAAATTGCTTACACCACTGCAATGACAAAACCAGATGTAGCCGTTGTATGTAATGTTGCAGCAGCCCACTTAGAAGGTTTTGGTAGTTTAATGGGCGTCGCAAAAGCTAAAGGTGAGATTTTTGATGGCCTTAAAGATGACGGCGTTGCAATTGTTAACTGCGATAGTGAATTTAGCCAATATTGGTTAGATAAGCTTGAAGGGCGTAATGTTAAACGTTTTTCTACAACTGAAAAACTAGATATTTGGGCAGAGAACATCACGCTTGATGCCAACGCTCGCGCAAGCTTTACACTTTGTACTAAAGATAAGCAGGTCCCTGTTACTTTGGCACTTCCGGGTAAGCACAATATTAGTAATGCACTTATCGCTGCTGCACTGACCAGTGAATTTAATGTAACCCTTGAAGAAATAGCCAATGCACTTGCCACAATGGGGGATGTAAAAGGGCGCGTTAATTTAATTGAAGTGTCTGATTTACTCACCGTGGTTGATGATACCTATAATGCCAATGTTAAGTCTGTAAAGGCTGCGATTGACTTGTTAAGTGATATGCAAGGTCACCGCATTTTAGCACTCGGAGATATGGGTGAGCTAGGTGAAGATGCACGTAAGTACCATCAAGAAGTTGGCGAGTATGCACTTGAGCAAGGGATTGATGAGTTATTTACATTAGGTGTATTAAGTAAATACGCAAGTGATGTGTTTGAACTACCTAATCGCCACTTTTCGAGCCGCGAACAGATGCAGCAAAAAATTCAAGAAAGTATTAATAAAGTGAATACTAAAACAACAATAGTAGTGAAAGGATCGCGCAGTTCTCGCATGGAATTATTAGTAACCGATTTAGTTAATGGCCAGCAACAAGCCATCAATGGAGTATCATAATGTTAGTTTGGCTGGCAGAGTATTTAACACAGTATTTTAGTGGTTTTCATGTTTTTTCGTATTTAACGCTACGTGCCATTTTAGGTATTTTAACTGCGCTAATTATGTCTCTTTATTTAGGACCTAAGTTAATTCGTGGTTTGCAACGTATGCAAATAGGCCAAACAGTTCGAGACGACGGTCCGCAATCGCATTTGTCTAAGTCGGGTACACCGACTATGGGTGGCTTACTTATTTTAGCGGCCATTTTTACCAGCACGCTACTTTGGGCCGATTTATCAAATAAATACGTATGGGCAACACTGTTTGTAATTGGCTCTTTAGGTATTGTTGGCTTTGTTGATGATTACCGTAAAGTTATTCGTAAAGATCCAAAAGGCTTAATTGCTAAGTGGAAGTACTTTTGGCAGTCGGTCATTGCATTAGTTGTAGCTACTGCTTTGTATTTTACCAGTGCACAAGCATCTGAAACATCACTTGTTGTTCCATTTTTTAAAGACGTGTTACCGCAATTAGGTTTGTTTTATATCGTGCTTACGTATTTTGCCATAGTAGGTACATCAAACGCGGTAAACCTGACCGATGGTTTAGATGGCTTGGCGATTGTGCCAATTATTTTAGTGGCTTCAGCACTGGCAATTATTGCTTACTTAACAGGTAATATTAACTTTTCGGCTTACTTACATATTCCACATTTACCGCTGGCGAGTGAGCTTGTGGTTGTATGTACTGCCATTGTGGGCGCAGGGCTTGGCTTTTTATGGTTTAACACTTACCCAGCACAAGTATTTATGGGCGATGTTGGCTCATTAGCACTTGGTGGTGCATTAGGTATTATTGCTGTTTTAGTACGCCAAGAGTTACTGCTTATTATTATGGGCGGTGTATTTGTAATGGAAGCGCTATCGGTAATATTACAAGTGGGGTCGTATAAATTACGCGGACAACGCATTTTTAGAATGGCGCCGATTCATCATCATTATGAATTAAAAGGTTGGCCAGAGCCTCGCGTTATTGTGCGCTTTTGGATTATTTCTGTTGTGCTAGTGCTTGCTGGCTTAGCTACTTTAAAGATTCGATAAATGCAGTATTTAAACGAGATAAAAAACAAACAAATAACAGTGCTCGGACTCGGTGTAACCGGTCTGGGCATTGTGCGTTTTCTATTATCTCATGGCCTCACACCAAAGGTCGTTGATAGCCGAGTAACCCCGCCGGGGATTGATTGGTTAAAAGAGCACGCGCCAACTCTAGATACCCACTTCGGTAAGTTGGATGACGCAGAGCTTTGTTCAAGCGATATGATTATTATAAGCCCTGGGCTTAGCTTAAAAATACCAGCTGTTGCAGATGTAATTAACGCAGGTGTTGAAGTGATTGGCGACGTTGAGTTATTTGCACGCATTAATACAAAACCTGTTGTTGCAGTAACGGGCTCTAACGGTAAATCAACCGTGGTGACGCTCGCTTATGAGGTGTTAAAAGAAGCCGGCTATAAAGTTGCTTTGGGTGGGAATATTGGCACAGCGGTACTTGATTTACTCAATGATGATTTTGATGTGTATGTGCTTGAGTTATCGAGTTTTCAGTTAGATACCACAACGAGTTTAAAACCAGTAAGTGCAACGGTATTAAATGTGTCTGAAGATCATCTTGATCGCTACGACAGTTACCAAGCTTATATAGACTCAAAGCTAAGTATTTATAATTTTGCAGAGCTTATTGTTGTCAATGCAGACGATAGTCAAACACATCCTGTTGAGCGTGGTACGGCTCCTCTAATTAGCTTTGGTGCTCAACAAGGTGATTACCATTTAGCGCAGCACAATGGCGAAACTCACTTTATGGTTAAAGGCGATGCCTTTTTACCTGTTGATACACTTGCGGTAGTGGGTAAGCACAATTATTTAAATACGCTTGCAGTAATGGCGCTCTTAAGTCCGTTTGAAGTAAGCAAAGAGCAATATAAAAATGCATTAGGTCAATTTAATGGGTTGGCTCATCGCTGCCAATTTGTAGCTGAGCTTAACGGTGTAAAGTATTTTAACGATTCAAAGGCAACTAATGTTGGAGCGACCATTGCTGCAATAGATAGTTTAGCTAGTGACGGTGAAAATCTGATTGTTATTGCTGGTGGCGATGCCAAAGGCGCTGATTTAAATGCGCTTAAACCCTACATAGAACAGCATGTAAAAGCATTAATTTGTTTTGGTAAAGATGCAAGTGACTTAGCTGCGATTACCAATAAGAGTTATTTAACTAACAATATGGAAGAAGCCGTTACTTTGGCCAAAGTACTTAGTAGTACAGGCAATATTGTTTTATTAGCACCCGCATGTGCCAGCATTGATATGTATAACAATTATATGCAACGCGGTGATGACTTTGTTCAGTGTGTAATGGCAGAGGCGTTATGATTGCTTTTGCCGATATAAGAGACGCATTAACACCTAAGCCTTCGGCGCAGTTATACGATGTACCGCTATTGTACTGCGTAATAATGCTCATTGGTGTTGGTTTTATCATGGTGACCAGCGCATCAATGCCTACCGCAGAGCGGTTATTTGATGACCCGTACCATATTACCATTCGCCACAGCATGTTTTTGGCAATGGCGTTTGTGCTTTTTTGGATAAGCGTTTGTGTGCCAATGGAGTGGTGGAAACGATCAAACCCTTATCTATTAATACTAGGCATGGTGCTATTAATAGCGGTATTGATTATTGGGCGTGAAGTAAACGGCGCTAAACGATGGATACCTATTGGACCTGTTGGTTTTCAGGTGGCTGAGGCCGCTAAGTTGTACTTTTTTAGTTATATTGCGGGTTATTTGGTAAGAAAACGCGAAGAAGTACAAGAAAATATTAAAGGCTTTGCAAAGCCAATTGCTGTATTTGCAGTGTATGCACTGCTTATTCTGCTACAGCCAGATTTAGGCACAGTGGTTGTTATGTTTGTAACAACGGTTGGTTTATTGTTTTTAGCTGGTGCTAAGTTATGGCAGTTTTTTGTACTTATTTTAACGGGCGTTGGTCTGGTTGTATTACTTATTATTGTTGAACCATATCGTATGGCACGTGTTGTTGGCTTTTTAGACCCTTGGGATGATCCTTTTGGCAAGGGTTATCAGTTGGTGCAATCGCTAATGGCATATAGCCAGGGTGGTTGGTTTGGCCAAGGCTTAGGTAACAGTGTACAAAAACTACAATATTTACCTGAAGCACATAACGATTTTATTTTTGCCGTTATAGGTGAAGAACTTGGCTTAATAGGCGTTGTAAGTATTTTAACGGTATTAGCTACTTTAGTATTTAGAGCCTTATTAATAGGCCAACAAGCCCTTAAGTGCGGCAAGGAATACGAAGGCTACTTTTCATTTGCCATTGGTATTTGGTTTGCATTTCAAACCATGGTGAATGTAGGTGCGAGCGCGGGTATTTTACCGACGAAGGGTTTAACCCTGCCGTTTATTTCTTATGGCGGCTCAAGCTTATTAATTATGACGATTGCCACGGGTATTTTATTACGCGTAGATTTTGAAACCAAAATGGCAACCAAACAAGCCACCTCACGCGGAGGTAAGCGATGAGTAAAAAATTAGTAGTAGTGGCTGGTGGAACTGGCGGACACATTTTTCCCGGTATTGCAGTGGCCGATTATTTAAAACAGCAGGGCTGGCAAGTTAGCTGGATCGGCACACCAGATCGAATGGAAGCGAGCGTTGTACCTAAGCACAATATAGATATTGATTTTATTAACGTTAAAGGTGTTCGTGGTAACGGATTAAAGCGTCTTATTAAAGCCCCATTCATGGTAATTAATGCAGTATTGCAGGCGCGTAAGGTATTGAAAGAACAGCGTCCTGATGTAGTACTTGCAATGGGCGGTTATGTTACGGGTCCAACGGGAATTGCCGCAAAAAGTTTAGGTATCCCGCTGGTTATTCACGAGCAAAACGCTGTAGCGGGTATGAGCAATAAACTGCTAGCTAAGGTGGCTACACGAGTATTAGCTGCATTTCCAAGTGCTTTTGCACAGGGTCAAGCCGAGCTAGTAGGTAACCCAGTTCGCCAAAGCGTTATGAATATAGCCAAACGCGATGTATCAAGCCCTATTAATATTTTAGTAGTGGGCGGCTCGCTTGGTGCGCAAGTGCTTAATCAAACATTACCAGAAGCATTTAAAGTACTAAATAATACAGCTCCAATAAGTATATGGCATCAAACAGGTAAGGGTCATTTAACTACCGTAGAAGCCGCTTATAAAATGCATGCTTTTACAGGCAGTAATACAAAAATAGCTGAATTTATTGATGATATGGACGCAGCGTATAGCTGGGCTGACATTGTTGTTTGCCGTGCTGGTGCGTTAACTGTTAGCGAAATTGCAGCGGCAGGTAAAATGGCCGTTTTTGTTCCGTTTCCACATGCTGTGGATGACCATCAAACAGCGAACGCACAATATTTAGTGATGGCTAATGGCGCATTATTAATGCCACAAGGGCAGTTTAATAAACAATCAATTGTTGAACTATTAAGCCCGTATTTAGCCCAACCTTCATTAATTACTGAAATGGCTACAAATGCAAAAAAACAAGCCATTTTAGATGCCACAGCAAGCGTAGCAACGCACTGTGAGCAAGTAACAAATAAGAGAAAATAAGTGAAAGAAACGTCAGTACAAGAAAAACACACACGCCCTGCAATGCGCCGAATAGAAACCATTCACTTTATTGGTATTGGTGGAGCAGGTATGGGCGGTATTGCTGAAGTACTCGCTTTTGAAGGCTACCGTATTACAGGTTCTGACATTGCCCACAGCGCTATGACAGATCGTTTAATTAAAGCCGGTGCAGAAGTATTTATAGGCCATCATGAAAATAACGTGAAAGATGCCAATGTAGTCGTTGTTTCAAGTGCGATTGATGAAACAAACCCTGAAATTATTGCAGCTAAAGCCGCAAGAGTTCCGGTTGTACGCCGTGCAGAAATGCTGGCTGAACTAATGCGTTTTCGTCACGGCATAGCCATTGCGGGTACGCATGGTAAAACAACAACAACAAGCTTAATTGCGAGTATTTATGGACAAGCAGGCCTTGATCCAACGTTTATTATTGGTGGCTTGTTAAATAGCGCAGGTAGTAACGCAAAAGTAGGCAAAAGTGATTTTTTAATTGCAGAAGCTGATGAAAGCGACGCGTCGTTTTTACACTTACAGCCAATGGTCTCGGTGATCACAAATATCGAAGAAGATCACATGGATACTTACGGTGGCAGTCTTGAAAAGATGAAAGACACATATGTGGATTTTATTCATAACTTGCCGTTTTATGGTTTAGCTGTTGTATGTATTGATTCTGAAGTTGCTGCTGAACTTATTCCGCGTTTTGGTCGCCCAGTTATCACGTATGGCGAATCGAAGGATGCTGATTACCGCATGAGCGATTTTAGCCAATCAGCTAATACATGCACATTTACAGTAACTAACAAGCAAGGTGAGTGTTTAACTGCCACGTTGAATATGCCAGGTAGACATAACGCACTTAATGCAACCGCTGCAATTGCTGTGGCAAAAGATCAAAACATTGCGAACCATGCAATTTTAGAAGCGCTGCAGAAGTTTGAAGGTATTGGTCGTCGTTTTCAACACTATGGTGAATTTGAAAACGAGCGTGGCAATGTGATGTTAGTTGATGATTACGGGCATCATCCTTCAGAAGTTGCAGCAACAATTGCAGCAGTACGTGAAGGTTGGCCTGATAAGCGTTTAGTAATGGTATATCAACCTCATAGATTTTCCCGTACACGCGACTTATACGAAGATTTTGTAAAAGTACTTGCTGATGTAGATCAGTTGCTACTGCTTGATGTGTATAGCGCTGGTGAAGATCCTATTGTCGGCGCAGACAGCAAAAGCTTATGCCGTAGCCTTCGTCAACGTGGCAAAGAGCCGCTGCATGTAGCAACAAATGCAGAGCTTGCAGGCGTTTTGGCCGCAAATTTACAAAATAATGATTTAGTATTAACCCAAGGCGCTGGTAATATAGGTCAGTTAGTTAAAACATTAGCTGCGACGGGTATGTCGATAGAAAAACTTAAGCAAGGTGAAGTATGACTCAGGTAAACACACAATTTGGTAAAGTAGCGGTACTGCTAGGTGGTAACTCAGCAGAACGTGAAGTGTCTTTACGATCGGGTCAGGCTGTTTTAAATGCGCTGCAAAATAGTGGCATTGATGCAATTGCATTTGACCCGCAAAGTCGTTCTTTGTGGGAGTTAAAAGAATTAAATGTAGAGCGCGTTTTTATTGCTTTGCATGGTCGTGGTGGTGAAGACGGAACTGTACAAGGTGCGCTTGAATTTATGAACCTGCCTTACACGGGCAGTAATGTACTGGGTTCAGCACTTGCTATGGATAAAGTACGTTGTAAGCACTTATTTAAATCAGCGGGTTTAAGCACTGCACCTTATACCGTAGTTGACGCTAAAAAAGGCTTTGATGCTGCAGCTATTATGGGTGAGTTTAAAAAGGTAATGGTTAAGCCATCGCACGAAGGCTCAAGCATAGGTATGGCGCAAGCAAGTACAGCACAAGAACTTGAAGACGCACTAGCTAATGCATTTAAGTTTGATAATCAAGTGCTTGTAGAGCAGTGGATCACGGGACGTGAATTCACAGTTACAGTGCTTGGCGATGAAGTACAACCAGTCATTGAAATGACTACGCCAAATGGTTTTTACGATTACCAAGCTAAGTATCAATCAAATACAACGCAGTATCATTGCCCTGCAGATTTATCAGAGCAAGATGCTAAGTACTTACAAGCTATATCGCTAGATGCATTTGATTTAGTGGGCGCAAGTGGTTGGGGCCGTGTTGATGCGATGCAAGACGAGCAAGGTAACTTTTATCTGCTTGAAGTAAATACAGTGCCAGGGATGACTGAAAAGTCGTTAGTGCCAATGGCGGCAAAAGCGAATGGGGCAACTTTTGAACAATTAGTTGTTCGCATTTTAGAGCAAACGCTTTAATATGCATCCCCTTTTAGAAAAAGCTCAGGAAATCAAACTGAAACTTAATTGGTCTCTGATTTTTGGTGTGAGCTTTTTTCTGATAGTTGTAATTGGCTTAGTGCAAATTACAACAGGTGTATCGGATTGGTTAGTTGAAAACAAAGATGCTCAAATTAAGCACCTTACAGTGCAAGGGCAGCCTAAATACACAGATGAAACGGCAATTATAAAAGCGATTAAAAAAGCCGATTTAAGTAGTTTTTTTGAACTTGATGTTAAGCATGTGCAGCAGCTAGTTCAAGACTTACCCTGGGTTGCTACCGCTTCGGTGCGTAAACAATGGCCTGATACTATACAAGTATATGTTGTTGAACATGAAGTAGTAGCACATTGGAATAGCGACTTATTGCTCAACCAAAGTGGTCAGGCATTTCAAGCCAGCAGCGATAAGTTAGATGATGACTTACCGCAGTTATACGGCCCAGAAGGCAGCGAAGAAGAAGCGTGGATTGCTTTTAAGCAATTTGATGAAATGCTAAAAGTTAACGGCTTAACGTTAACAAGTTTGGCATTGTCGGAGCGCTTTTCGTGGCAACTATGGTTAGATAACGGAATACGTTTAAATTTAGGACGTAAAGATAAAGCCAAGCGTGTACAACGTTTTATAGACGTTTATCCACGAATGGAACAACGTGCAGATGCACAAGTAGATACAATAGATTTACGGTATGATACCGGCCTTGCAGTCAGCTTTAAGCCAGTGCAAGAAGAACAATTACAAAATAAGAGTAAGGCATGACTAAGTCAGCAGAAAGAAACCTAGTAATAGGGTTAGACGTTGGCACCTCGAAAGTGGTTGCCACGGTAGGTGAAATCACCGCAGATAACAAGCTCAGCATTGTTGGTGTGGGCAGCCAAGTATCTCATGGTATGGATAAAGGCGGCGTTAACGATTTAAACTTAGTGTCTGAGTCTATTCGCCGAGCAATAGACGAAGCCGAGTTAATGGCTGATTGTCGTATTAGCTCTGTGTATTTGGGTATTTCTGGCAAACATATACAGTGCCAAAACGAAAGTGGCGTGGTGGCAATTAATAACACCGAAGTCACTGACGAAGACATTGAAAATGTAATTCATATTGCGCGTTCTGTGCCTATTTCGGCAGAACGTAAAATGCTGCATGCATTGCCACAAGAATACAGTATCGACATGCAAGAGGGCATTAAAAACCCACTTGGTATGAGTGGTGTTCGTATGGAAGCGCGTGCACACATTATTACGTGTTCAAACGATATGGCAAAAAATATCGAGAAATGCGTAGAGCGCTGTGGTCTTGAAGTCGATCAACTTATCTTTACTGCATTAGCGTCATGTTATTCTGTACTAACAGATGACGAAAAAGAGCTAGGTGTTGCAGTACTTGATATTGGTGGCGGCACTATGGATATCACCATTTATATTAATGGCGCACTTCGTCACTCTGCGGTTATTCCAGTGGCGGGTAACCAAGTTACTGGTGATATTGCAAAAATATTTCGCACACCTATATCACATGCCGAGTCACTCAAAGTACAATACGCATGTGCTAGTAGCCAAATGGCAAGTAGCGAAGACACAATTGAAGTACCAAGTGTAGGCGGACGACCAGCAAGGTTAATGTCGCGCCATACATTATCTGAGGTGGTAGAGCCTCGTTTTAGAGAATTATTTGAGCTTGCGATGGAAGAAATTCGTCGTTCAGGCTTAGAAGACCAAATTGCGGCAGGTCTCGTTATTACAGGCGGAACTGCTAAAATGACTGGCGCGATGGAAGTGGCAGAAGACATCTTCCAAATGCCAGTAAGAATAGGCAAGCCAATCGGGATGGTTGGTTTGACAGACTATGTAGATGATCCTTCGTACGCAACCGCTGTTGGTTTGTTACAATACGGGCGTACCATGCAATCGATGAATGCACAAAAGTCGAAAGCAGAGGATAACAATAATTGGTGGAACCGCATTACTAAATGGTTCCAAGGCGAGTTTTAAGACTCAAGTCGGAGAGTAAATATGTTTGATATAATGGAACAACACAGCGAAGAAGCTGTAATAAAAGTAATCGGCGTGGGCGGTGGTGGCGGTAACGCTGTTGAGCACATGGTTAAACAACAAATAGAAGGCGTGCGTTTTATAGCCGCCAATACGGATGCGCAAGCATTACGTAACTCTGCTGCCGATATTACAGTTCAGCTAGGCACGCAAATAACCTCTGGGTTGGGTGCGGGCGCAAACCCTGAAGTAGGCCGTAAGTCGGCTGAAGAAGATGCAGATACAATTCGTGCCAGCCTTGAAGGCGCCGATATGGTATTTATTGCAGCCGGTATGGGCGGCGGTACAGGTACTGGCGCAGCACCGGTAGTTGCTAAAATTGCTAAAGAACTCGGTATTTTAACCGTTGCAGTTGTAACACGTCCTTTTGATTTTGAAGGTAAAAAACGTGCAGCAGCCGCTGAACAAGGCATTAACGAATTGTCAGAAATTGTAGATTCACTTATTACAATTCCGAACAATAAATTGCTTAAAGTTTTGGGAAAAGGGACTACACTTCTAGATGCCTTCGCTAAAGCTAATGACGTATTATTTGGTGCGGTACAAGGTATAGCAGAGCTAATTACACGTTCTGGTTTAATTAACGTGGATTTTGCCGATGTTAGAACTGTAATGTCTGCAATGGGTACTGCAATGATGGGAACGGCGTCTGCGTCAGGTCCTGATCGTGCACAAGAAGCAGCAGAAGCCGCTATCTCAAGCCCACTACTAGAAGACGTTGATTTAACAGGTGCTAAAGGTATCTTAGTTAATATCACCGCAGGTATGGACATTGCGATTGAAGAATTTGAAATTGTTGGTAATCACGTTAAAGCACTTGCGTCAGAAAACGCAACGGTTGTTGTTGGTGCGGTAATCGACCCAGAAATGACTGATGAGCTACGTGTAACGGTTGTTGCAACTGGGTTAGGCGGCGATCGTCGTCCACAGTTTGGTATTGTTGATAACGGC
Source organism: Pseudoalteromonas sp. BSi20429 (assembly GCF_000238895.1). Classification (NCBI taxonomy): domain Bacteria; kingdom Pseudomonadati; phylum Pseudomonadota; class Gammaproteobacteria; order Alteromonadales; family Pseudoalteromonadaceae; genus Pseudoalteromonas; species Pseudoalteromonas sp. BSi20429. The sequence goes on from NZ_BADV01000040.1 coordinate 31,201, forward strand.
TTTAAAAAAGCATCAGGTTCTGATGTTGCAAGCACATCAAACCAAACGAGCAGTATGTACGTACCAAGCTTTGCAAGCCAAGATACAAACACTGAAGAAAACACTGCTAAAGCGCAAACGCAAAGCAAAGAAAAAGCGCCTACAACTAGTTCAAGCAGTGCATCAAGCTCTTCAGCACAAAATAGTAAAAAAGCGGATAAATCAGAAGGTGGTGATTATTTTGATATCCCCGCTTTTTTACGTAAGCAGGCTGATTAACATTTAATAATACTTTTGTTTGAAATATGTACAAATATTGAAAGGCAAAAGGATTTATGTTAAAATCCGCCATATAACTGTAACTGATTTAAAAGTGAGCATACCTATGATTAAACAGCGTACGATTGCAGAAGTAGTCAAAGCCATAGGAATTGGACTTCATAAAGGTGAGAAGGTCACAATAACTCTCCGACCTGCGAGCGCAAATACTGGGATTGTATTTCGTCGTGTCGACCTTGATCCGGTTGTTGATTTTGAAACAACACCTGAAGCCGTTGGTGATACGCAGTTGTGTACCTGTTTAATTAACAAAGATGGTGTTCGCTTATCGACTACTGAGCATCTTATTGCAGCCGTTGCTGCAATGGGAATTGATAATCTAATTGTAGAATTAGATAGCTCAGAAGTGCCGATTATGGATGGTAGTGCATTACCATTCATATATCTGTTACAAAAAGGCGGAATTGAAGAGCAAAACGTTGCTAAACGCTTTATCCGTATTAAAGAAAAAGTACGCATTGAAGAAGGTGATAAGTGGGCTGAAGTTGAACCATATGATGGTTTTCATATCGACTTTGAGATTGCATTTAACCACCCAGCCATCAATGAAAGTCGCCAACGTATTGGGTTGGATATAACAACGCAAAGCTTTATTGAAGAAATTAGCCGTGCGCGTACTTTTGGATTTATGAAAGATATTGAATACATGCATGCAAACAACCTAGCGCTAGGTGGTAGCATGGATAGTGCTGTGGTACTTGATGAGTTCAAAGTTTTAAATCCTAACGGTTTACGTTATAGCGACGAGTTTGTTAAGCACAAGATATTAGACTGTGTTGGTGACATGTTTATGACAGGCCATAACCTTTTAGGTAAAGTAACTGCATTTAAATCGGGTCATGATTTAAATAATAAATTACTTCGTAAAATTATGGCTACAGAGTCAGCATGGGAGTGGGCAACATTTGAAACGCCTGTGACGATGCCTGCACCCGGTCTTGAGTTAGCTCCAGCCTAAAAGCAGTAAAAGAGCAGCTCGAAAAAACAGTTATAAAAAAATGACGCT
>NZ_BADV01000039.1:0-4068 GCF_000238895.1 Pseudoalteromonas sp. BSi20429
GCTNTTTTTTATGGGTAACGTTTACTGAGCGTATTTATTTGCGCTGTAAGAAAACACCCGACTCAATGTGATGTGTATATGGGAACTGATCAAATATAGCAAAGCGCTTAACGTTGTGCGTACGTGTTAAGTGATCAAGGTCACGTTCAAGGGTTTCAGGATTACACGATATATAAATTATGCTTTCGTAGTTAGCCACTAAGTCACATGTTAATTCATCCATGCCTGCGCGCGGTGGATCAACTAATATGGTTTGGCAGTCATAGCTTTTAAGGTCAATACCGTCTAAACGAGAGAAAGTACGCTCGCCATTCATTGCTTGAGTAAACTCTTCACTAGACATACGAATAATATCTAAGTTCTCTACGTTATTTTTAGCAATATTGTATTGAGCAGAATGAACAGATGATTTTGATATTTCTGTCGCTAATACTTTATTAAAACAGCCCGCTAACGCAATTGAAAAGTTACCGTTACCGCAATACAGTTCTAATAAATCATTTTTAAGTGGCTTACATAAATCTTGCGCCCACTCCAGCATATTAATATTTACTTTTGCATTAGGCTGAGTAAAGCTATTTTCTACTTGTTGATAAATAAGCTCTTGACCATTAACTGTTAAACGCTCAGTTACAAAGTCATCACCCAGCACTTCTTTTTGTTTGCGAGCACGGCCGATAAAGTCAATTTTGTATTTACTGCTTAGTTTTTCTTTAAGCGCTTTAATTTCACTTAACCATTCATCATCAAGTGGTTTGTGATAAAGCAAGCTTACTAAAATTTCACCGCTTAGCGTTGATAGGTAATCAATTTGAAATAACTTACGACGTAATATTTCACAAGGCTTAAGATGCTCAATCATCACCTGCATTATTTCACCAACTAGAGGCGCTGCTGGATCAAATGTATCAACACGGATTTTTTCTTTTGTTTGTTGATCAAACATAATGTGAAACAGATCGTCACCGTCGTGCCATACTCTAAATTCAGCACGTTGGCGGTAGTTAGTTGGCTCTGAGCTAAATACTTCTAGTTGCTCCACACCAAAACGTTGGAACTGTGCACTAATACGCTGCTCTTTTTCACTTAACTGCGTTTGGTACTGTGTGGTATCTATTTTAATAACTGCCATTAACGCTACTACCTTATCTAAGATCTGTTTATCGGCGCTATTGTAGGGAGCGCTGCGTATTTGTCTAGTTTTGGCTAGCATTTATGCTGTTTTATTGAACATTGTACTTTAGTTTTTATTGTTATAGCCGATAATAAACTACGCACGCTTAGGAGACGAATCATGAAAATAGGTAATTATGGCTTTACGCCAAACAACAACATCAATAAATTCAATAATAAAGCTGATATACAGCAACCTACAATTACGTCTCCTCAAGATAGCTATCAACAACGAGGCCGAGAGTTGGCCGCAAAGGTGCTTGGCGATAAAATGGCTGAGCAGCTTGGATTGCCTATCGCAGAAAAAAAAGCAGATAAACCACTATTTGATTTTGATGAAATAGTAAAAAACGTACTCGATTTTGTGAGTAGTGCTGTTAATAAAGCAAAAGCTAATGGCGCTGATGACGAAAAGCTCAAAGATATGTTAGGCGACGCGCGCAAAGGAGTCCAAATAGGGATTGACGACGCTGTTGATGAACTCAAAGGTACAGGTGTATTTAATGATGACATGGAAGAGGGGATTAATAAGTCCAAAGAGGGAATTTACAATGGGCTCGATAAGTTTGAAGAGTCGTTATTTAACCCACAACCTGCCAGCGTAAATATAAGCCAGGCTCAATATGTCAGTATGACGAGTAATGCAGAGTATAAATTTACCACCGCAGAGGGTGACGAGGTAAGTATTAGCTTTGCAGATGCATTTGAATCTCAGTCGGCAAGTGGCTATCAGCAAAACAGTAATAGCGAGTCGTTTGCAAGCTCATCATCGCAATCTCGACAGGTATCATTTTCGATGTCGGTTAATGGTGACTTAAATGAGCAAGAGCAAGAAGCTATTAATGCAATGATGGAAGACTTACAAGATTTAAGTAAAACCTTTTTTGGTGGTGATTTAGATGAAGCATTTGAACAAGCGCAAGAGCTGAGTTTAGACAGCGATCAGCTGGTGGCTTTTTCTATGGATTTACGCCAAACAAAAACAATAGCAACAGTTAAAAGCTATGAAGAATATAGACCAGCACCAGAAAAACAAGTAGCGGAGGGTTTAGCTCCTTTTAATGATGACCTTAAAAATGCTTTTGAAAAAGCGGGTGAGCTTGGATTACAAAATCAGCTAGCTGGCATTCTCCAATGGTTAAATCAAGATCAGGAGCAAATAGATAAGTTAGTGGATTACACAAAGTCTATGTTCGAAAACCTTAATCAGTTAAATTCGGCGGCCGACGAGCTTGCTGATTTAGAAACCACGCAAAGTTAAACTACTTTCTTTTATAAATACCTCATGGCAAACTGCCGTTCTTAAAGTAAAGTGGGAACGGTAGTTTGTCAGCGCATATAATGGTCTTTGATTCAGGTATTGGTGGAACTACTGTACTTGAGCATATAAAGCAAAGTATCCCCAATGCTCAGTACAGTTATTTTATGGATAATGCATTACTACCTTATGGTGCTCAATCCCAAAAAACAATCATTAACCGATTATGCTCACTTATTCATTTCATCAAAGCTAATACGCTTAATGTTGATTTAATTGTAATAGCGTGTAATACCGCTTCTACATCTGCACTTAGTGCTGTTCGCCAAATGACAGATATTCCTATAGTAGGTGTTGTGCCAGCAATAAAGCCTGCGGCAGAGTTAACACGTTCAAATCATATTGGCTTATTAGCCACACCGGCAACGGTCGCCAGTTCATACACTAAAACATTAATTACTGAGCATGCACGTAATGTAACCGTTAATCTATATAGTAGTGTGGAGTTAGTAACTTTAGCTGAGCAATACTTTTTTACAGAGTCTTTGGATACAAACAAGTTGCATCAAGTGCTTGATGACCTACATATAGATAAAACTATAGATGTACTTGTATTAGGATGTACGCACTTTCCAATATTAGCAGAGCCTATTAGTCAGTATTTTGAAGGGAATGTAAAATTACTTGATTCAGGTGTAGCGATAGCAAACAGAGTCAACTACCTACTTAACCAACTTAACTTCTGTGTGAATAAACTAACAGACATAAAAAAGCCGCTGCAATATTATGCAACGGCTGATGTGTTTAGCAATAAGCTAGCGGTAAAGCTAGTTACACTGACTGATCCGTCTCAGTACGTAGAGCATTAGAATCATCTTCTTGTTTTTGTTTTGCTTCACGTACCTTTAAAGTACGTTGTTGGAACTCGCTATCGTTCAAGTTAGCAATTGCATTGTCTGCATCAGCTTGCGCCATTTCAACAAAACCAAAGCCACGACGCTTGCCAGTATTCTTATCCTTTAATAAACGAACATTGAATACTTTGCCTTGTTCTTCAAATAATGCACGAACCACACCTTCGTTTGCACGATAAGGAAGGTTACCAACATAAAGCGTTTTTGTTTTAACTTCAGCTTCTTCAGTCACATCAGATGACATTGCAGCAATAGCAATCGCACCTATTAATAAACCAGCACCAAATAGTAATGCAGGGTTTAAAGCTAAGCCGCCTAAAGCGAACTCAACAACAACAAAACCAACTACAGCAAGAATAACAGAGAAGATAAAAGATTTTTGATCGGGTAATTTCATTTTAGATCTACCAATAAACAGGAAATAAACATTAATTTAACATTGTGAACTTGCTATCTTAACGTCTAAATCAAACATAGCAATGATATTTGTATTAAATAATAAATAAGAGCACAAAAAAGCATCATCTTAGGAAGGTTTTCATATGGTTTTACATGGTTTTGTTCTATTTTTGTTCGAACAGTAAAAAGATCTAAAAAAAGGGTTGATCTGTTTTCGGATCTCCCTATAATGCGACCCCACTGAGACGGGAAACGCCAACGCATAGCGAGGCACGAACTACTCAGAGAGTTAAATAAAACTTCGGTTTTAAATCTTCTAAAAAG
>NZ_BADV01000038.1:0-13324 GCF_000238895.1 Pseudoalteromonas sp. BSi20429
CTTAACTTTTCCGCCTTGGCGCGTACGAATATCATGCACACCATGTACATCAGCATGGGCTCTGGCTATATCAAATATGCTTTGCTTTTCATCATCTGGCAGTTCTTTATCCATTAAATGATCGGCACTATCGCGAGCAATATCCCAGCTGTTATAAAGTAAGTAACCCGCTACACCTATCGCAAAAACAGGATCAGCATACAACACACCATAATAAGCTAACAAAATAGCTAATAGCACAGCGGCATTTAATATTAAATCGCCTTTGTAATGTACTGAGTCGGCTTTTATAGCAATTGAATCGGTATACTTAACCACCTTGTTTTGTACAAATACAATGACGAGCGTACACGCAATAGCAAAAATACTTACCCATACACCTAATAAAGAATGGCTTAACTGTATAGGGTTAAATAATCGCTCAATACCATGAAAAGCAAGTAGGCAACCTGAGCCTGCAATAAACGCGGCTTGCCCAAGTCCTGCAAGTGCTTCGGCTTTACCGTGCCCAAACCGGTGATCGTCATCCGCTGGGCGCAGTGCGTAACCCAACACTAAAAAACTCATGGCGGTGGCAGTAATATCCATTAACGAATCAGTTAACGAGCCAAGCATTGAAGCCGAGCCAGAAGCCAGCCATGCCCATGTTTTTGCGCCAATCATTAAACTAACCATTACCATGGTAACAATGCTTGAAGTTTTAACCCAAAATTCGTAGCTACGGTTATGCACGTTTTAATCCGATAATTAGGAGTATTCAATAGTGTGAGTATATCATTTTTTTAAAAGGTTTCGTGTATACTGCCCTTCGTCAAACTACAGATTATTTTATAAGGCTCATTATGCTGGATATTGTTTTATACCAACCTGAAATACCGCCTAACACTGGTAATATTATTCGCCTATGTGCCAATACCGGCTATGCATTACATTTAATTGAGCCGCTAGGTTTTGAGTGGGACGATAAGCGCGTGAAACGTGCAGGACTTGATTATCATGAATTTAGTCATGTTCAACGCCATGCCTCATTTGAAGATTACCTTGAAAAATGTAAACCCAAAAAAATATATGCATGTACAACCAAAGGTAGTCAGTTTCACCATGAAGCAAGTTACGAAGCGGGTGACTGCTTGGTATTTGGCCCAGAGACTCGCGGCTTGCCTGACGATATGATCCAAGCACTGCCAAAAGAGCAGCGTGTGCGTATTCCTATGCAAGCCAATAGCCGCAGCATGAACTTATCAAACGCAGTAGCTGTGTTTGTCTACGAGTCGTGGCGCCAGTTGGGTTTTCCTAACGCGCAGTAAATAGCTTTGAGCTAAACAACAAAAAACCGACATAACGTCGGTTTTTTAGTTTTATAAACGCTTATAAAATTATTCAGAACGTTGCTCTCGGCCTAATAGCGCCATTGCAGCTTCTTTCATATCTTTATTTTCATAAAGCACTTTATAAATTTGCTCGGTAATCGGCATTTCTACACCGCTACGCTGCGCTAATAAATACACTTCTTTGGTATTTCTAAAGCCTTCAACTACTTGACCAATTGATTCAATAGCAGCATCAACGCTTTCGCCTTTACCTAACGCTAAACCAAATCGACGATTACGTGATTGGTTATCTGTACACGTTAGTATTAAATCGCCAAGGCCTGCCATCCCCATGAAGGTTTCTGGCTTAGCACCAAGAGCGCAACCTAAACGAGTGAGCTCTGCAAGGCCTCGGGTGATAAGTGCGGTACGCGCATTAGCGCCAAAACCAACACCGTCCGAAATACCGGCACCAATGGCAATTACATTCTTAACCGCACCACCGAGCTGTATACCAATAAAATCATCATTGTTATACACACGGAATGAGCGACCACAATGAAGTAAATCAGCGAGCTGCTGAGCAAATTCAGGCGACGTAGAAGACACTGAAATAGCTGTAGGTGACCCCATCGCCATTTCTTTTGCAAACGTAGGACCCGACAGTACCGCAAGTGGAATGTCATCACCTAATTCTTGCAAAGCCACTTCTTGTAACAAACGTCCAGTATTAGGCTCAAGCCCTTTAGTTGCCCACGCTACTTTAGCACCGTCTTGCAATGCAGGTTTGATCTGCGCAAGTGTGTCGCCAAAAGCATGGCTTGGCACAACAACAAGTACAATAGCGCTGCTAGCAACGGCATGTTGTAAGTTAGCTTCAAGAGTAAGAGTATCTGGAAAAGGAGCATCAGGTAAGTAACGTTGATTTTTCCGCTCAGCTGCAAGCGTGGCAACGTCGTCGCTATTTCTTCCCCAAAGTGTCACGTGGTGACCATTTCGGGCTAAACAAATAGCAAGGGCGGTGCCGTAAGACCCCGCCCCTAATACAGTAACAGCTGTAGTTGCTGTACTCATAAGTTATGCGTCTGCTGAAGCCTGGTCAGCTTGCGCAGTACGTTGTTGCATGTATTGTGCAAATAACGCATCAAAATTAACTGGCGCAAGGTTAAGCTGTGGGAAAGTACCACGGTTAACAAGGTTTGAAACAGCTTCACGTGCATATGGGAACAACACGTTAGGACAAAATGCACCTAGCATGTGCGCAAGTTGCACTTCTTCAACTTCAGCAATAGTAAAAATACCTGCTTGTTGAATTTCACATAAGAACGCAGTTTCTTCACCAAGAGAAGCGGTTACAGTTAGCGCTAAAACAACTTCAAATACACCTTCGTCTAGTTTGTTAGAGCGTGTATCTAGGTCTAGCTTAACTTCTGGCGTCCATTCTTTTTGAAAAATGGCCGGAGAGTTTGGCGTTTCAAACGATACATCTTTAGTGTAAATACGTTGAATAGTAAATTGTGCGCCGTCTTGTGCAGCTGCTACGTTTTGATTTTCTTCGTTCATTGTTATTCCTAACTTGTTCGTTATTATAATTAAATTAAGCGTTTAGCTTAGCGTCAAGTTTACCTTGCGCTTCAATAGCCATCATGTCGTCGCAGCCACCGATATGTTCATCATTAATAAAAATTTGCGGTACTGTGCTTGCACCACCTGCTTTGGCAATCATTTCATCGCGTAGCTCAGGCTGTACACCAATATCATAATTTGTGTATTCAACGCCTTTGCTGTTTAAAAGCGAAAGAGCACGCTGACAAAATGGACAATACGCCTTGGTGTATAAAACAACATTACTCATAATAAATCCTCTATCGGCCTAGCTAAACTGATTAGCGACCTGTTGTAGTTGGTAAGCTGGCAGATTGCCACGCACCCATGCCACCTGCTAATAAGTAAACTCGTTCAAAACCAGCTTTACTCATAGCGGCTGCAGTACCTTGGGCAGTCATACCTGTAGTACATACAACTATAATGGGTTTAGTCTTGTACTTTTCAAGGCTTGAAAAGTCAGATTTTTTCGCATTCTCTGGGCTTAAGTGCTCAGCACCAGAAATACGCCCTGCATTAAACTCTTTTTGCGCACGTATATCGATTACTTGACCGTCATCACGGTTAATAAGTAACGTAAGCTGCTGAGGATTTATTTGACGAACAGCTGAAAGCTTACTCTTTATCCAGCCACTAACAATAAGGAAAACAATACCAACCCAAGCAAGGCTTAAAATGGGATGATTTGTAATAAATTCAATATATTGATCCATTCTACTTCCACTATGAAATTATGTTTTAAACCTAGGGCGTGTTGGCCTTTGTGGATTGAAATTTGTTCAATCTAGGGGCGATTAAATCGCGGCGCGAGATTTGTAACCTAGTGGGCTAAGTAAAAACCGAGCAACAAAGAGGTAATAGTCCCTAGAAAGAACCCAACGGGCAGCGTATGTTTGGTATTTATGCTACGTTATCGCCTATTTATGGGGAGTAACCACACTTCATAGGCTCTGCCTTGCCTAAAAACCAAACATACTGCTGCAAATTCAACCACCAAAGTGCAACACGCCCTAATATTTTAAGGATTTTGTACTTTAGCCACGCAAGTATACCCAAACCAACCTAAAATGCGAGTTTAGGAGCACTTAGAGACGTTTAAAAAACGATAAAGCCCCCCACATATAGTTAACAAGAACTCTGGATAATAAATCTATCTCAAGCAGAGTTCAGGTTAGTCAATGAGGTATAAGTGAAAAAATTTAATATCTTGTTTTCAATGCTGATCCTAGCTTAAAAACACGGTATGCTAAAACCACGCTAATAAACCTTTTAGGTGCACAGTATCCATCAACAGATACTAATTTTCAGGAGCTATTATGACAGAGCATAAAAAACCACTGGTATTAATGATTTTAGACGGTTGGGGATACCGCGAAGATACGCAAAGTAATGCTATTCTTGCAGCTAACACACCGGTATTAGACAATTTATGGGCCACACGGCCACACACATTAATATCAGCTTCGGGTTTAGATGTTGGTCTTCCTGATGGTCAAATGGGTAACTCAGAAGTTGGCCATGTGAACTTAGGTGCTGGTCGCATTGTTTATCAAGATTTCACCCGTATCACTAAAGCAATTAACGATGGCGAATTTGATTCAACCCCAGCCTTAGTTGAAAACATAGATAAAGCGGTAAGTGCAGGAAAAGCAGTTCACATAATGGGTCTTTTAAGCCCAGGTGGTGTGCATAGCCATGAAGACCACATAGTTGCTAGCATAAAACTTGCTGCAAAACGTGGCGCTAAAGAAGTTTACTTTCATGGCTTTTTAGATGGCCGCGATACACCTCCACGTAGTGCTAAAGCGTCAATCGAACGTATTGAAGCGTTATTTAGCGAACTTAAATGCGGTCGTTTGGCGTCACTTATTGGCCGCTACTACGCAATGGACAGAGACAACCGTTGGAACCGCGTAGAAAAAGCTTACAACGTAATTGCATTAGCTGAAGGTGACTTTAATTTTGATAACGGCGTAGAGGCACTTAATGCAGCGTACGAGCGCGACGAAAACGACGAATTTGTGGCCGCTACAACCATTACACCAACAGGCGCCGCTCCTGCTTCAATAAACGATGGCGACACTCTAATTTTTGCCAACTTTAGAGCAGATAGAGCCCGCGAAATTACTCGCGCTTTTGTTGAGCCTGATTTTGATGGATTCGCAAGAAAAAGAACGCCAGAGCTTAGTGCATTTGTAATGATGACAGAGTATGCAGCCGATATAGATGCACCTATTGCCTTTGGTTCAACACCGTTAGTAAACGTACTTGGTGAGTGGTTTGAAAAAAATAACAAAACACAGCTTCGCATTTCAGAAACTGAAAAGTACGCACACGTTACGTTTTTCTTTAGTGGCGGGCGCGAAAGTGAATTTAAAGGCGAAACACGCGAGCTAATTCCTTCGCCGCAAGTTGCAACCTACGACTTACAACCTGAAATGAACTCAGAAATGCTAACCGACAAACTAGTAGCAGCAATTAAAAGCGGTAAATACGATGCTATTATTTGTAACTACCCTAACGGCGATATGGTTGGTCACTCTGGTGTATTTGAAGCTGCTGTTAAAGCTTGTGAAGCTGTAGATAGCTGTATCGGACGTGTTGTTGATGCACTTGAAGAGTTTGGTGGTGAAGCACTAATAACAGCCGATCATGGTAATGCTGAGCAGATGGCTGATCTTAAAACAGGCCAAGCGCATACTGCCCACACTAGTGAACCGGTACATTTTATATATGTTGGTCGCGATGCAGAGCCTATGCAAGGTAAAGCATTAAGCGATGTAGCCCCTACAATGCTTCACTTAATGGGCATGGAGCAACCAAGCGAAATGACTGGTACGCCTATCATGATGTTGAAATAACACATGAATAGACGTATTAACCGGTTAATTAAGTGCGGTTTAATACTAACTTCATTAGTGACTGCATCTGCAGTTGCTAATGAGGATCGTACTAAAAAAGACTTATCAGAAGTTCAAAATGCACTTGAGCAAAGCCAAGCTGAGTATAACGCCCAAAGAAAAAAAATAGCGTCGCTACAAAAAAACCTAAAAAGCCATGAACTCGATATAGCTAAAAATGCTAAAGCACTTAACATGGCAGAACAATCAGTAAAAGAAACTAAAACACAGCAAAAAGAGCTACAAAATAAAGCCGATGAGCTCGATAAAAAGCACACTCAATTTCAGAAAATTTTAGCCGCGCAACTTAAAAGCGCCTATATGGCCGGTGGCGACGACTACTCTAAAATGCTGTTAAATCAAGAAGACACTGCAAAATTTGAGCGCACACTTAGTTATTACAACTACTTAAATAAAGCCCGTATTGAACAAATTGAAGATCTAAAAGACCTTCAAAAGCAAATAGTACAAAACCAAAAAGAGCTTGTTAAAACACAAGAAAAACTAGCGCTTTTATTTGATGAGCAAAAAAGACGTCAAACTGCATTGCTTAATGCACAAAGTGAACGCCAAGCTAATCTTAAAAATTTACAAGCTCAGCTCAACAGCACCAAAAGTTCAATAAACTATTTAAAAGAAAACCAACAAACTTTGGTAGCAACAATTGAAGAGCTCGAAAAAGAAAAAACACAGAAAATTGAATTACTGGGCCTAAATGAAAACAAAGGTAAATTGGACTGGCCGAGCAAAGGCAAGTTAGAGCACACATTCGGCCAACGTAAACATGGTGGTATTGATTGGAAAGGCGTATTAATTGGTGCAAAAGAAGGCACTAATATTAATAGCGTACATAACGGCCAAGTTGTATTTGCCGATTGGCTAAAGGGCTATGGTTGGGTAATTGTTGTAGACCATGGTGAAGGTTTTATGAGCCTATATGGTCATGCCCAAACACTGCTAAGAGATGTAGGCGACATGGTACGCGAAGGCGAAACTCTTGCTTTAGTTGGCCAAAGCGGCGGACAAGCTAGTTCTGGTCTATACTTTGAAATACGCCACAAAGGACGCGCAGTAAATCCTGTAAAATGGTGCAAACGCATTTAATTAAATAAATCGCTGCACCGCTCTGGAGCAGCTGATGACAACTAAAAAAACTGCAGTAATTACCATTGTTCAAAAAAATACAGGCTTTTATATAAGTCTGTATTTACTTGTATTACTAACCTTAATCGCTTTTTCTAGTAACGTACTAGCAAGCTCGATTAAAGATCTTAAAAGACAACAAATAGACGAAATACTCTTTAACATCCATGCCTACTACGTTGAAGATCTCACCTTACAAAATAGCCACCACATTAAATATAATAGCCAACAGTTTGAGCGCTTATATTCAAAGCTCGACTCTTACTCTAAGTACTTAAATGAGCACGAACTAACCTCATTATTTGATAACACAAACGGGCGCTATACAGGTATTGGTATTGAGGTTAAAAATATCGACGAGAATATGACTATTGTTAATGTGGTTAATAACTCCCCCGCAAAAGCAGCGGGTATTTTGCCAGGCGATATTATTGTAAGTGTAAACAACCAAGCAGCCCAAAACCTTACAATCGATGAAGTAGCAACACTAATAAGAGACAGTAAATTTTCAAATATAGACCTAATTATAAATCGTGATAACAATAAAAACCCACTCACGTTTCATGTAGCACGCCGCCAAATAAACCTCGAAAGCGTAACAAGCGAACTTCTAGATTTTGGTACTGGTTATATAGCTATCAATAATTTTTCTAACCACACATTACATGAGGTTGCTCTGCAAGTTGCTGCCCTGCAAAGCCACTTTGGTTACCCGCTCAAAGGCTTAGTAATTGATTTACGTGATAACCCAGGGGGTACATTACAAAGCGCAGTAGCGGTATCAGACCTATTTTTACAAAGTGGCACTATAGTGACGACTAAAGGACGTTTTTACGATGCCAACCAAGCATTTTATGCAAAGCGTGGAGACATTCTAAAAAATGCCCCCATTGTTGTGCTTATAAATGAAAACTCAGCCTCTGCAGCCGAAATACTTGCAGCAGCACTTAAAGATAATAAACGAGCAACCGTTGTTGGCAGTCAGTCTTTTGGGAAGGGTTCTGTACAATCGCTCATTCCGCTAGGTGACGGCAACACTGCATTAAAGCTCACCACAGCTAAATACTTTACACCTCTAGGTAAATCGATTGATGGAATAGGAATAACCCCAGATGTGGCGGTTAATCAAACAAACCTTTCACAAAGTAATAAAGTCGTTATAATAAAAAATGAACACACTAACAGTAACGCGCAATTACTTACTGGTAACTTCGCCGACTTACAGTTAGTTAAAGCAAAACAATTACTCAGCATGCAATAGCTTGTATAAGCTGTTAAACAAAGCTAAAAAGATAATAAAAACTATAAACGTGAAAATAATAAAATGGCTAATATTAGCTATTTGTTTTAGCTCAGCAACAATTAGCGCTAAACAAATAGCAATAGTGATAGACGATATAGGCTATCATCAACGGGACTTAGAGTTCCTTTCCTTACCAGGGCAATTGTCGTATTCAATTTTGCCCCATACTCCTTATTCGCAAATTTTTGCAACGCTTGCTAGTCAATCAAACAAAGAGTTATTACTTCATGTACCTATGCAGGCACTTAACGGTAAAGAACTCGGACCTGGCGCGCTTACTTTAAATATGAATAAAGAGCAGCTTCAGCAAACTCTTGGAACAGCTCTCGCTAGTTTACCGCAAGTTAAAGGCGTTAATAACCACATGGGCTCAGCGCTTACGCAGCAAAGCCAAGCTATGAAGTGGACAATGGAAGTACTTAAAAAGCGCCATTTATATTTTTTAGATAGCCGCACAACCGATTTAAGCCAAGCACAAAATGCTGCTAACTTTTTAGGTGTTGCCAATATTAGTCGCCAAGTGTTCTTAGACAATATAACTACACCAGAACAACTGCAGCTAAGGCTTGAAGAATTAAAACAACTAGCCATCACTCATAATTCCGCTATTGCAATTGCTCATCCCTACCCAGAAACAATCGAATTTTTACGCCATGCCTTACCCGAGCTAACTAAGCAAGGTTTTGAGCTCGTGCCGGTTTCGCAGCTGGTTGAGCGTAAATACATTCAGTTAGCGCAGGCTGAGGGGAAAGGGATTAGTGCTAGATGATATAAGCTTTAAATAATGCTATATCCGAATGATAAACTAATACCAATTCGCTTAATTAAGTGGTCTATTTTGAGGGCGGAAAAAAGTGTTGATAGCTAGGCAAAAAATTCGCTATTTAGTTGTTCTAAATGAAAATTTTTTAACGCAGGTAGCGACACGTTTAGCCCCGCAAAATGATTAAGTATTATTGCGGATTGGTATAACCATTCAATATGCAGCGCATCGGTATTACTTAATTGGATATTTTATCGTTGGGTTTCGCTTCTCTCAAGCCAACCTACGCGAAAGCAAAAAGCCCCGCATTTTCATGCAGGGCTTTTTAAATTTTGCAGCTTGAACTGTGTTTAGCTCATAGCGCTTTGTAATTTTTTCATCGCTGTTTTTTCAAGCTGGCGAACACGTTCAGCAGATACACTGTACTTTTGTGCAAGCTCTTGAAGAGTCGCCTTATCATCCGACAACCAACGTGCGCTAACAATATCTTGTGAACGTTCGTCTAGTGTTTTAAGTGCGCTAAATAAACGAGTATGCGCTTGCTCTTTCCACTGCTCTTGTTCAACGTCGTCAGCTAAATCAGCTGCGCCATCTGTTAAATATTGTACTGGAGAGTACGTGCTTGTTGGTGCGTCGTCGTTATCGTCGCCCGTTAGGTCAAAGCCCATGTCTTGGCCGCTCATGCGCGATTCCATTTCACGTACTTCTTTTTCACTCACACCTAGCTCGCTAGCAACGGTACTAACCTCAGCTTGATTAAACCAACCTAAACGCTTTTTGTTTTTACGAAGATTAAAAAACAATTTACGTTGCGCTTTAGTGGTTGCAACTTTAACTATGCGCCAATTTTTAAGCACAAACTCGTGAATTTCGGCTTTAATCCAATGCACTGCAAACGATACTAAACGCACACCCACTGTAGGGTCAAAACGTTTAACCGCTTTCATCAGGCCTATATTACCTTCTTGAATAAGGTCAGCTTGTGGTAAGCCGTATCCCGAGTAGCCTTTAGCAATATGTGCTACAAAGCGTAAATGCGACATAATGAGTTGCTTGGCAGCACTAAGATCGCCTTCTTCCTGAAGCTTTTTAGCAAGTTCTTGCTCTTGTTCAACTTTAAGCATAGGAATAGTGCTTACCGCTTGAAGGTAACCATCCATGCTTGCGCTTTGTTGTCCGACTGTAAGTGCCATTGCGTATAAATCTTTACTCATTTTTCACCTCGGTGATAAACATTTGAAACTATCTTAGCACTCTTTCTTTAAGAGTGCTAACCCCAATTTAAAACTTTTTTAAAGTATAAATCAAGCAGTTTTTAGTATGTGTTTAGTCTACTACAAGCGACTGAATAAGTGATGAATTGAGGGGCAGCAGCAGGTTAACCTCGCTGCATCACCTTATTTACAACTCATTACTTCATGGGAGGATAGTACATAAATATGACAGTTTTAATAACAGGAGGTACAACCCAGTTCGGTACGATACGCATATCAAGCTGGGTTGGTTCACTTATAGTTTGCAGGATTGTTTATACTTTATCGGGTTCTATTTCTTTAATATATCGATTTACAGAAAGGTACGAGCCTACAAATCCTAAGCTTGTTGCAAGTAACACTAAAAAGCCGAGCTCATTAAGCGATAATCCAATTAACGAGAAGCTTGTTTGATACACCCCCGCTACACTGCTCACAGCGCTTGAAAGCCACCACATCATTAGTCCTACGCATATAAAGGCAAATAAACCACCTATTACACCATACCAAATACCGGTCCACAAAAATGGGGCATGTATAAAGGTGTTAGTTGCGCCGACTAGCTTCATTACTTGTATTTCTTCTTTTTTATCCATGATCGACAAACGGATGGTGTTACCAATAATAAGCGTCACTGAGGTAAGCAGTAATAATGCGATGGTTATTACACTTTCTTTCAGTAAATCTAGTAATGCATTTAAACGCTCTAGCCACGCTATATCGAGCTTACCAAAATCAACTTCACGTTCACTTTCTAATTTAGTTAGCAGTACTTTAGCGGCATTTGGGTGTCTGTGACGTTTTGTAGGAGTAACAAGTACCACATCAGGTAATGGGTTTTTATCTAAGTACTCTAAAGCTTGCCCAAAGCCAGATACGTCTTTAAATTCAGTTAATGCTTTTTGCTTTGATATAAATTCAACGCTTTCCACTTCTGGATAAAGTGCTAAACGCTTTACTAATGTTTGCGTTTCTTGCTCGTTCATACTTTCTTTTACAAACAACGATATTTCACTCGCTTCTTCAAAACCACTACTTACTTGCTGTACGTTTTTAACAACGAGATAAAGTGTTGCAGGTAACGTTAGGCTCAAACCAAGTACAGCAATAGTCATCATAGATGCAAGCGGCGTACGCCACATTTCACCTAAGCTATGAACACCTTGGCGAAAAATATTAATAATAAAAAAATAACCGCCAGCTAATACTGATTTTTTTTGCTTGTCGTTACTATTTTGACGACTTTTAAAAAGTAAACTCATAGTGCTCCCTCAGCGAGCGGATCTTGAAGCATGCGGCCATCTTTTAAGGTTAGACTGCGGTACTTCATACGTGCAACCAAACCTAAGTCATGCGTCGCTATAAGAACAGTGGTGCCGTGTTTATTAAAGTCCTCAAACAGCTTTAGGATTTCCATTGAAAGCTCAGGGTCTAGGTTACCTGTAGGCTCATCGGCTAACAGAATTGGCGGGGAGTTTACAATTGCTCTGGCAATACCAACACGTTGCTGCTCGCCTCCAGAGAGCATAGACGGATGACATTTTATTTTGTCTATCAGGCCTACTTTATCAAGCGCACCATGAACACGTTTAGCTATTTGCTTATGGTGAGTACCCTCAATAATAAGAGGCAGTGCCACGTTATCAAAAATGGTATAGCGCTCTAGTAAACGGTGGTTTTGAAAAATAATACCTATATCACGGCGAGCATAAGGAATTTGACGCGAGTTTACTTTATTTAAATCAACACCGTTGATAAATACACTGCCTGCCGATGGACGTTCCATTAAGCTAATTAACTTAAGCAACGTACTTTTACCCGCACCACTGTGGCCGGTTAAAAAGGCAAGTTCACCCGGTTTAACATGAAAATTAACTTTTTCGAGGGCGCGGTGCCCTCCAGGATAAGTCTTACTTACTTGCTGAAAATTTATCATCTTTTTATTATGCCAATTCAATTAGTTTACTAATAAAATTGGTATTCCTCGCAATTAAAAAGGGAGCAAGCTCCCTCTTTTGGTAAATTAAACGTCGTCCTCATCTTGGCTAAATAACGCATCAATAAAGTCATCGCTTTTAAAAGCGCGTAAATCATCAATACCTTCACCAACACCAATGTAACGAATTGGAATATTAAACTTATCTGCAACCGCAAAAATAACACCACCCTTTGCAGTTCCATCAAGTTTTGAAAGCGTAATACCAGTTAAGCCAACGCATTGATTAAATAAGTTCACTTGGCTAATTGCATTTTGACCTGTGCCAGCATCAATGGTTAGCATCACTTCGTGCGGCGCATCAGGATCAATTTTTTTCATAACACGAGCTATTTTTTCAAGCTCTTGCATTAAGTTATCTTTATTTTGCAAGCGACCCGCTGTATCTGCAATTAACACATCTATATTACGTGCTTTTGCAGCTTGGAATGCATCAAAAACAACCGATGCACTATCTGCACCCGTATGCTGTGCAATAACAGGAATGCTGTTACGTTCACCCCAAACCTGAAGTTGCTCAACAGCAGCCGCTCTAAACGTATCGCCAGCAGCCAGCATAACCGACTTACCTTCGCTTTGAAATTGCTTAGCCATCTTACCAATAGTCGTTGTTTTACCAACGCCATTTACGCCCACCATTAAAATAACAAATGGCTTTTTATCTTTGGTAATTACTAAAGGCTGTTCAGCCGTTTTTAGCATCGCCGCCATTTCTTGTTTCATTAACTCATAAAGCGCATCACCATCTTTTAACTGCTTACGGTTTGCAGCATCAGTTAAGCTATCAATCAACTTCATGGTGGTATCAACGCCTAAATCGGCGGTGAGCAGCTGTGTTTCAAGATCTTCAAATAATTCGTCATCTATTTTTTTACCACTAAAAATAGATGCAAAACCAGAACCTATATTAACGCGAGTTTTTAACAAGCCCTTTTTAAGACGAGAGAAAAACCCTTCTTTTTTCGGCTTTTCTGCTTTTTTAGCTTCTTCAATTGCAAGCTCTGCTATTATACGTTCTTGTTCTAAACGCTCGTTTTCTGCTTTTCCCGCT
>NZ_BADV01000037.1:0-47277 GCF_000238895.1 Pseudoalteromonas sp. BSi20429
TTTAAGATAATTAAAAATTGGCTTTAGCGAATAGTTAAACCGTTATTATCAAACTTTAATACTTTATCTGCAGGTGCACTTAGGTAAATACTGTCGCCATATTTTAATGGGCAATCACCATCTGCTTTTACTGTTACGGTCCCTTTGCCTTCAATGTTTATATGTAAAAAACTCTCCGATCCTAAATGCTCAATTACACCTACAGTTCCAGCCCAAGTACCTTGCTCAGTAGATAGTGTTATATGCTCTGGTCGTATACCAATACAGCTAATATTCGCATCTTCATTTTGTGGAGCATCTATAAAATTCATTTTTGGCGAACCAATAAAACCAGCTACAAATTTGTTTACAGGGTTTTTATAAAGCTCTAAAGGTGTGCCTACTTGTTCAATAATACCGGCATTAAATACTGCGATTCTATCTGCCATCGTCATGGCTTCAACCTGATCGTGTGTAACATAAATCATTGTTGTAGCTAAACTTTTATGTAATTCAGATATTTCTAAACGCATATTTACACGTAGTGACGCATCTAGATTTGAAAGTGGTTCATCAAATAAAAATGCCGAAGGCTGACGTACAATTGCGCGCCCTATCGCTACACGCTGGCGCTGACCGCCCGACAATTGCCCAGGCTTTCGGTCTAAATAATCGGTCAAATTAAGTATTTTAGCGGCGTTAGCAATTTTACTTTCAATTTCTGCAGGGCTAACCTTGGCTCTTTTTAAAGGAAAAGCAATATTGTTACGCACTGTCATATGCGGATATAACGCATAGGATTGAAACACCATTGCTAAGCCTCTTTTTGCAGGCGGTGTTTTTGTAGCGTCAATGCCATCAATTTCTATATTACCACTGGTGGTATCTTCAAGACCTGCGATCATACGAAGTAATGTAGATTTACCACAGCCCGATGGACCGACAAAAACGATAAACTCACCGTCTTTAATTTCTAAGTCGAGCGGTTTAATTACGTTAACTTCATCAAAGTTTTTAGTGACTTGTTTTAGTGTGATGCTGCCCATGTGTATTCTCCTATTTTACTGCGCCGAAACTTAATCCACGCACTAATTGTTTTTGACTAAACCAACCAAGTATTAAAATTGGCACAATGGCCATGGCAGATGCTGCCGATAACTTAGCGTAAAATAACCCCTCAGGGCTTGAGTAACTGGCAATAAATGCCGTTAAAGGTGCAGCATTTGCAGCGGTTAAAATAAGTGTCCAAAACGCTTCGTTCCACGACAAAATAACATTTAGCAATAACGTTGAGGCTATACCTGGTAAGGCTATTGGCAATAAAACATGAAATATTTCTTCACCAATTGTTGCGCCATCCATACGTGAAGCTTCAAGTATTTCGTTTGGTATTTCTCTAAAGTAGGTGTAAAGCATCCATACCATTATTGGTAAGTTAATGAGTGTCATTACAATCACTAAACCTAATTTTGTATCGAGTAACGCAAAGTCACGAAACAATAAATAAATCGGAATAAGTACGCCTACTGGCGGTAACATTTTAGTTGAAAGCATCCACATTAATAAATGCTTTGTTTTTTTAGTTTGTACAAAAGCCATAGACCAAGCAGCAGGTACAGCAATTAATAAGCCCAGTAAACTTGAACCTAGCGATATAACTACAGAGTTCCAAAAATGGTTAAAGTATGGCGAACGTGACAGTACATCGCGGTAATTTTCGAGGGTCCAATCAAATGCATATAAGCTTGGGCTTGCTGATATTGCTTCGGCTTCCGTTTTAAAGCTGGTGATTAACGTCCATAAAATTGGAAAGAAAATCATGCCGCTTATTGTCCATGCAGCAATGGTATAAATTAGTGTGGAACGACGGCTATCTTTTATAGTCATAATTAACCCTCCAAGTTTTTGCCAATTAAGCGCATTAAAAATATAGCGACTATATTTGCAATAATAACTGCAACTATGCCCCCTGCCGAACCACCGCCTACATCAAATTGAAGTAGTGATTGCGTGTAAATTAAGTACGTTATATTGGTTGACGAATAACCAGGGCCGCCACTAGTTGTAACTAATATTTCAGCAAAAATTGACAGTAAAAATATAGTTTCGATTAAAATAACCGCAGTTACAGCGCGCGATAGGTGCGGTAAAACGATGTAAAAAAACTTACTAAATGGGCCTGCTCCGTCCAAATCAGCCGCTTCTAATTGTTCGCGGTCTAATGATTGTATTGCTGTTAGCAGTATTAATGCTGCAAACGGTAACCACTGCCAAGACACAATTATGATGATTGAAAATAACGGCATTTGAGCAAAAAAGTCGATAGGTTCAAAACCAAGCCAAATCGCAAAATGTGCAAATAAGCCATTAACTGGGTTCATTAGCATGTTTTTCCATACCAATGCCGACACAGTTGGCATTACAAAAAATGGGGCTAGTACCATAATGCGAACGTAGTTTCGTCCCCATATGGCTTGGTCTAGTAAAATAGCTAAGCCAATACCACCACAAATAGTGATAAGTAAAACCCCAGTTACTAGGTAAAGCGTGTTAAAAAATGATTCAAAAAAAGCTGGATCAGTTAGGAAAAATTCATAGTTTAAAAAGCCTACAAATTCTTTATCCCCAGGAACGAGTAAGTTGTAATCAATAAATGAGAAATACAGTGTCATACACAGCGGAACTATCATCCAAGCAAGTAATAAAATTACACTAGGAAGAAGCATAAACCGAGCAAGCGTGCGCGAGTTAGTTGTTGCCATAAAGGTGACCTTAAAAAAGCCAATTCTATTTACTTGTTAACTATCAAGTGAAAATCAGAAACCCTTGATAGCGTTTATAACTAACAAGTAAATAGAATTGACATAAAATATTGGGTAAGTTTGAGTACTTACCCGCCCATTACATGCTATTTTGGATAGCGAGCTTTACGCATTGTTCGCTCAACAAGGTGCTGAGACGTACTAAGCGCTTGCTTAACGGTCATTTGGCCAGTTAATGCTGCTGAAAATTGTTGCCCAACAGCTGTACCAATTCCTTGAAACTCAGGAATAGCAACAAACTGAATACCTACATAAGGCACCGGTTTAACGGTTGGATTTTTAGGATCTGCAGATTGAATAGAATCTAAGGTAATTTGTGCAAACGGTGCTGCGTCCATGTACTTTTGATTACTGTAAAGTGATTTACGTGTACCTGGCGGTACTTTTGCCCAACCTTTTTTGTCGGCTACAAGTTGAGTGTATTCTTTAGATGTTGCCCAGCTAATAAATTTCATTGCGGCATCTGGTTTTTTGCTGCTTGCCGGCACGGCTAAAGTCCAAGACCATAACCAGTTACCGCGTTTACCTAGACCGTTATCTGGCGCAAGTGCAAACCCTACTTTATCGGCAACTTCTGAGTCTTTTTTGTTAGTAACAAATGCGCCTGCAACGGTTGCATCAATCCAAATACCACACTTTCCGGTTTGAAATAGTGCAAGATTTTCATTAAAACCGTTTGCAGATGAACCAGCAGGGCCAGATTCTTTCATCACATCTACATAATACTGAAGGGTATTTTCCCACTCTGGGGTATTAAACTGTGGCTTCCAATTTTCATCAAACCAACGCGCACCAAACGAATTAGCCATTGATGTAATAAGCGCAACGTTTTCGCCCCAACCTGCTTTACCACGTAGACAAAGGCCATAAACACCTTCTTTTTTATCTGTCATCGCTTTAGCAGCTTTGCGTATAAAGTCCCATGTTGGGGCTTTAGGCATTGTCAGCCCCGCTTTTTCCATTAAATCAGTGCGGTACATAACCATTGAACTTTCACCATAAAATGGTGCAGCATAAAGCTTGTCGTTAATCGTTAAACCACTTCGAATTGCTGGGATTAAATCGTCTAAATCGTAGTTTTCACCTAAATTATCTAACTCTTTTAACCAATTTTGTTTGCCCCAAATTGGTACTTCATAAGTACCTATGGTCATAACATCGTATTGTCCGCCTTTTGTTGCTACATCGGTAGTGACACGTTGGCGAAGAATGTTTTCCTCTAGAGTGACCCATTTTAGATCTATATCAGGGTTTTGGCTGGTAAAGTCACTACTTAATTCTTTCATGGTGATCATGTCACCGTTGTTAACAGTCGCTATTGTAATTGTTTCTTTTGCCGCAGCGCCTATGCTTATAAAGCCACACGCGAGCATAATTAATTTATTTTTCATCGGGTATTCCCCATACACGTTATGTTTTAATAAGTGCTATTAAATTTTAATCTATTGCCAATTCTATTTATGGCAGTTTTAACGCATAAAACTGCCCGCAAAGTGCCTTTTTAGGTCCTTTGTATAAATAGTTAGACTAATTGGATAATGACTTAAAATTTAACAGATATTTCAGAAGTGAAGCCGTCAAATCCTTTACCGATTTGGCCGCCCGAATTAACACCTTCTTCTTGGTTAACATACTCAACTTTTAAAAGCGTTTTATCGTTAAACCAGTAACCTGCGGCTACTTGAATACGCTCTACTGTGTTGTCTGTTTGTTCAATTAAGTCGGAAGTGTTTTCGGCTTCTGCATAACGAGCCGCTACATATAACTTTTTAGGGATTAGATATTGTTGTGCTTCAAACACGAAGTACTCAACCGATGAGTCGCCTTCTATTACACTGTTTGAATCAAAAGTAGTGCCATTTTCATCAGCTATGCCGTTTGTACCAAAATAGGTAATACCGGCAACTGCATTACCAGCGGCATCTGCAAATGTGTAATCATCAGACGATTTACCAACCATAAAGATTAGGCTTGTTTCGTCAGATGGTTGATAAGCTAAATTAAGCTGGATGATTGATTGCTCAAGCCCTGGCATTGCGCCAACGTGAGTGTCACGCTCGTTTGAAGGTGACGCTGAGAAGTTATAGTTTTCACCATCGCCAAAGCGATAGTTTGTTGTGGTTACACCATCAAGACTGGCTACGCCGTTTTCAAAACGTAACTGGTCGCCTTGATTCGCTTTTAATAAGTTTAAGCCTGCTTTAAAGCCACCTTCAAATTCTAGAGTACCTTGAAGTCGGTAGTTATAACCTCTGTCTTCTTGAAACGCTTCACCGAAACTTGAAGTAGTAATGTGACCTGTAACATTATAAGCACGTACTACACCACTTTCGAAAGTTTCGCTGTAACTTAGCTGTGCGCCGTTTTCGGCGGTTGCGTAATCGGTAATACCATTACCAATAAGTGCATTATTTTGGTTATCTGCGCCGTCTTGAAAACCTTTAAATTGAAATGGTGAGCCACCAATATTACCCAAACGCAGTGTTAAATTTGCGTTTTCTTTTGGTGTGCCATAAAGACCTAGTAAGTCAAATTCAACACCTGCGAAATCGTTGTGAAATGAAAAGTCACGATCTTCGCCACCAAAGTCATTAGGCTCTTCTGCAATATCTATATCGGCAGTGATGAACTCGTTAATATGAAATTTAAGCATTAGATTAGCTCTAATACGGCCAAATCCTGATTCTTGTTCTTCATCTTCTGGACGAAATGCGCCGTCTTTAGCTTGAATTGACTGAAAGTTTTGCATTAGTAAAAAGTCTACGTCAACGCGATCTAAATATTCAGAAATATCAGCCTGTGCTGGAGCCGATGTAGCCATAGCTGCCGCTATGAGAGAAATTGCAAATTTAGTCTTTTTATTATTCAACATAATAAGCTCTTTATTTAGTGTGGTGTGTGATGCCAACTTTATTAAATTGCATATTCATTTAATGAAATTGGTATTAATTCAGTGTGTATAGATGAGGCTGGCTGAGCAAAACATTAAATAGTTAATGAAACCGCACTTGTGAGCATAAGCCCATCTGCTGAGCATAATCACAGAATGAATTTAGAAGGTCAACGATTTTTTATTACAAAACGTTTACAAAAAATCGAATTTATATGTAAATATTTTTGAATCAATAAGTTAAGTAGCAAATTTGTTACATCAAATTTTGAGGAAATAAAGTGTAGGATTAAGGGATTTATTGTAGATACGTCATTATTGTTCAATACAATTAATGAAAATATAAGTTAGTAGAAGATATGAAAGCAGGTAATCCTTTAAAAATAGATTGTTGTGCAAACCTATAAACAGTTTATTTATTAGTGTTTTTTAAGTAACGTTCTTGAGCTTATGATGGGGTTAGCTTAGTATTAAAGCACTTAGATGTATTCAAAATAGAAGTAACCTACATATGGAATTTGTTCGCCCGCTAGAGCCCATCCTCATTATTGATGACGTTAAGGAAATTCGTGATTATCTAAACCAAATTTTAACTGACTTAGGGTTCGAAGATATCTTAGAAAGCGCCGATTTTAGCTCTGCTAAACCTATTATGAACAATAAACCGCCAGGCGTAATATTTGTAGATGTAGATTTACCTGACTCTAACGGTGCAGATATATTGGAATACATTAATAGTGCTTACCCGCACACTCATGTTGTTATGTGCTCTGGCCACAATAGTCTCGAAAATGTACAAAACACGTGGGAAATGGGCGCTAAAGGCTTTATTGCAAAACCTTTCAACACAAAAAAAGTAGACACTGTAATGAAGCGTCTTGAAATAATAGAATAATAATAAGGTTAGCATGCATAGTACTGTTACTGCGATTATAGAAGATCTTTCGACTGTTATATTTGGTAAACAACAGCAAATAAAACTTGCACTTACATGCTTATTTAGCGAAGGGCATTTACTCATTGAAGATTTGCCAGGTATGGGAAAAACCACTCTTTCTCATGCATTGTCAGCTGTGTTAGGTTTATCGTATCAGCGTATACAATTTACCAGTGATCTTCTTCCTGCTGATATTTTGGGTACTAATGTGTTTAACTCTACCGAGCACAGTTTTACGTTTCATAAAGGCCCTATTTTTAGCCAAGTTGTTTTAGCTGATGAAATAAACCGCGCAGGACCCAAAACACAAAGTGCGTTGCTTGAAGCAATGGAAGAGCAACAAGTAACAGTTGATGGAAAAAAATATACGCTGCCAAATCCATTTTTTGTGATTGCAACACAAAACCCGCTTTACCAATCAGGTACCTACCCGTTACCTGAGTCGCAATTAGACCGTTTTTTAATGCGTATTAGCTTAGGTTTTCCACCTAAAGAAGCCGAAAAACGCTTAATTTTGAATATGCAAAAACGAGATTACAGCCAATTACCTAAGCGTATTAACCAACAAGAGTTAGCGGCAATTCAAACCCAGATAAGCCAAATTACTTTGAGCAGCCCGATTATTGACTACATTATAGAGCTTGTTAATTACACACGCACAAGCAACGCTTTTGCAGCATCGTTATCACCGCGTGCCAGTATGGCTCTGGCTAAAGCGGCTAGGTCGTGGGCCTTTATTGATGGTCGTGATTTTGTAATGCCAGAAGATGTTCAAGCCGTATTTGCAAGTGTGTGTCAGCATCGATTAGGTTTGCATAATGAGTCAGGTGAAGCGCAAGTAAACGATATTTTAAAAAACGTTTTAGTTCCGGTATAAGCTTTTATGCCAAAAAAAACAGCTAAGCGCCCTTCTTTATTTAAGTCATTTAAGCGAAGTGTATTTAATAAATTATTAAAAAATAAGCATTTAAAAAACTCAATTACACTTGAACACAGAACAATTTATGTATTGCCATCGTCCCTAGGTTGGTACTTTGTAATTGTGGCTATTTTAAACTTTGTAATGGGCATTAATTATCAAAATAACTTAATTTTAATAATGTCTTATCTTATGTTTGTGGTGATGATTATTGCTGTATTAATGGGCTACAGTAACGCTAAAGGCTTAACGGTTAAATTTAAAGATGCATTTAACAGCTACGCCCCCCAAAAACCGAGTATTGTATTTGAATTACAAAGCCCTTCACTAACCCAATCTATTAATTTAACATATCAAGGTAGTGAGCAAACTCACAAACATACCGACGAAGTTGATAGTAAGACTCAGTTACTTACACTCAACTTACCCTACAGCTCACGCGGTAAGTACTCAGTGCAACGTATTAAAATAGCGAGTAACTATCCCTTTGGTTTAATAACTGTTTGGAGCTACATTCAATTACAAGAAGATGTATTTGTATACCCGTCGCTTGAACAAGTACACAGTGATGCGCATGTTTCTGTGCTTGATGAGCAAGCCGATAAAGGTATTTCTACACAATCTGGTAGCGAAGAGTTTGAGTCGTTAATCCCACACTTACCTGAAATGGGCTTGCAAAGAGTCTCTTGGAAGCATTACGCAAAAACACAGCAGTTGTTAGTTAAAGAGTTTGTAGACTTTAAAACAGCGAATGCGCTCTTCGATTTTACGTTAATGAATGGGGATACAGAACAACGTTTAAGCCAGTTATGCTTTTTAGTGTGTGAAGCAACCGAAAAAAATACCCCTTTTATGTTAAAACTACCGAGTAAAACAATAAATACAAATACCGGACAGCAACATAAGCAGCAGTGTTTAGCGTTATTGTGCTCATTTAATGGTGGTGAGTAATGGATATAATTAAAAACGAAAAAGTAATAAATTATTCACTGTCTTTTATATATTCATGTTTAATTGTATTTTTTGTACCACATTTACCGCTTGCTTTTGTTGGTGTACTTACACTCATTTGTGCATGGAACTTTTACATAACGCTGAGTAATAAACCAAAGCCAAATGCTTGGCTGGCAAACATACTCGCAGGTGTTTCACTTGGTTTAATGCTCTACACCGTAGGCATGTCGGATACGGTTATTTTATTTGTGGCAATGCTGCTACTTGCTAATTTATTTAAGCTGCTGCAGGCTAAAACCAAAAAACACTATCATGTAATTACAACGCTTACGTTTTTTTCACTCTCATCGGTGTATTTATTTAACCAAAGCATTTTAACGACTTTAACTGTAAGTGGTTTATACATATTAAACTTTGCAGTACTTGGCTTACTCGAATCCAAACATAATTTAAAAATAGCCTCTAAGCAAAGTGGTAAATTACTACTTTTAGCGCTTCCTTTAGCTGTATTTTTACTGCTTTTTTTACCAAAAATGCCCGCCTTTTGGCAGCTTCCTGGGCCTAAGCTTGCAAAAACAGGGCTTTCTGAACAAGTCGATCCTTTCGATATTGCAAAGCTTTCAAACTCAGATGAACTTGTGTTTAGAGCTAAATTTAACGAAGAAAAACCTGTAGCGCCTTATTATTGGCGAGCAATAGTCCATGATGAGTTTAATGGTAATGCGTGGCTTACGTCTGACTTTTTAAAATATAATAATGTAAAAACAAATACCCAGAGCGAAAATGATGAGCAACTTATTGCAAGCTACTCAGTTATTACAGAGCCTGCTACACAAAAATGGCTCTATGGTTTAGCGTATTCCAGTAGTAACTCACCAAATGTTGAAGGTAATTCGCTAGGCTTATTGCGTAAAAAAAGTCGTCAAGCTAAAAACTTACAATACGATGTAAATAGCTTTAACTTCACAGCTTTGCCGCTTGGCGAATTTGAAGAAAAACGCTACAAATACCTCGCTTATAAAAAGAATGTAAAAACATCATCACTTGCTAAAAACTTAAAGCAAAATACACACTCTGATCGCGATTTTTATAACCGCTTATTACAATACTTTGCAGGTACGGGATTTACTTATACGTTAACACCCACTCCGATGAGCGGCGATAACACGATTGACCAATTTTTATTTGAAAACCAACGTGGATTTTGTGGTCATTATGCAAGCGCCGCTGCGTACATTTTTAGAACCGCAGGGATACCCGCTCGATTAGTAAGTGGTTATTTAGGCGGTGAATTAAACCAAGATAATAATACGCTAACAGTTCGCCAGTACGATGCGCATGCGTGGGTAGAAGTATATTTACAAAACGAAGGTTGGGTTATTTTTGATGCAACCGCTGTTGTAGCACCGGAGCGTTTAAATGGCTCACTTTCGCAAAACGAAGAGCTGAATGACGAATTTAAAAGTAACCTTGATTTTGGTTTAGTGAGTTTAAGTAATTTCCCCGCTATTAATTGGTTAAGGTTGGAACTTGAAAACCTCGATTATCAATGGTCTAGCTGGGTACTTGGTTTTGACGAAGAAAAACAAAATGATTTTTTAAAATCAATTTTTGGTAGTAAAAATATTTGGCTTGTACCATTAATGGTTTTACTAACAGCTGGTTTTTGTTTTGTAGGTTATTTTGTTTATTTAAACTTACCAAAACGCCCGGCTAAATTAGCGCCTATGGTTAAAGAGTTTTATGAAGTAAAAACATGGGCTAAAAAACAAAAAATAAATACACCCGATAATTTAACACCGAGTCAGCAGTTACATTTTTTTGCTGACAAACTCCCTCATTCTGCACAATCTATAAACACATTTAGTCAGTTATTTAACCAAGTACGCTATAGTAAAAAACCTTTTACGAAAGAGCGTAAAACTCAGGCTAAAGATCTGATAAAATTAATTAAAATTTCCAAATAGAGAATACTATGAATGCTGTTGTTATAGGCGTTATTTTAATGCTCGGGCTATCTCTGGCTCGCGTTAACGTCATTGTTGCCATGATCATAAGTGCTTTAGTTGCTGGTTTAACCGCAGGCTTGGGTATAAAAGAAAGTGTTGATGCATTTAATTCTGGCCTTTCTGCCGGAGCTGAAATTGCACTAAGTTATGCCATGCTCGGTGCATTTGCCGTTGCTATTTCTAAGTCGGGTTTAACACGCATTCTCGCTGATAAGTTACTTGCTAAAGTAAATGCTAAAGGCAGCGGTAATGAAACGTTTTTAAGTTACTTCATTTTATTAATTATTTTAGGTTGTGCGATTTCTTCGCAAAACTTAGTACCTGTACACATAGCGTTTATTCCTATTTTAATCCCGCCGTTACTCGTGGTTTTTAATCAGTTAAGGTTAGACAGGCGTGCTATAGCGTGTATTTTAACATTTGGATTAGCAACTTCTTACATGGTGCTGCCTTATGGTTTTGGTGGTATTTACTTGTATTCTATTTTACATAAAAATCTAGTTGATAACGGCCTAGACATTGTAAATACACAAGTCCCTATGGCGATGATTATTCCTGCATTAGGCATGTTTATAGGATTACTTATTGCGGTATTTATTACCTACAAAAAACGCCGCGAATACACAGAGCAGCCATTAACAACTGTGAGTAAATCGGCTGAGGTAGAAAACCCTAAAAAAGTAATGATTGTAGGGCTATGTGCGGTACTTGCCTCACTTGTTGCACAAAACCTAAGTGGCTCAATGATTTTAGGGGGTTTAGTAGGTGTAATGATATTTAGTGTATTTGGTGTAGTTAAGTGGGAAGAAAACGGCGACGTATTTAGTAAAGGCGTTGCTATGATGGCGATGATTGGTTTTATTATGATATCGGCACAAGGCTTTGCATCGGTTATGCAGGCCACTGGCGACGTAGCGAGCTTAGTACACAGCTCAGCCGCACTTTTTGATGGTAATAAACCTTTGGCCGCCGGTGTTATTTTGTTAGTCGGGTTATTAATTACAATGGGAATTGGTAGCTCGTTTTCAACAGTGCCTATTATTGCAACTTTGTTTGTTCCTTTGTGTTTAGACCTCGGGTTTTCGGTTATGGCAACCGCTGCACTGGTTGGTACTGCGGGCGCTTTAGGTGATGCAGGCTCCCCTGCTTCAGACTCAACGCTTGGCCCAACATCAGGTTTAAATGCCGATGGGCAGCACGACCATATTAGAGACTCTGTTATTCCAACGTTTATTCACTTTAACATTCCACTGCTTATATTTGGCTGGATTGCAGCAATGGTGCTTTAGTTGTATGCATGTAAGTATTCGTAAATTTAATTAAAAGTTAAATGTAACTAAAAAGGTATGTTTAAAGCATGCCTTTTTAGTATCCAAATCCAACAACTCTCACCCCTATCAATTCCCCCCCAGTTTGATTACTTTTTTTAGTTAATATTAACTCTGTTGTCGAGGTTATATTTAATGAACATTTAGTATGATGTGTTCTTTCAGGGGTTTTATATAAGCACCAATTAAGGTGCTTATATAAATTTACTTTACCGCATATTTAAAGCTTTAAATTAATCAAAACCATAAATCATTTTGTCGCATACTACCGGAGTCGGTCTGTGGTTATCATCGACTGCAACAAACGTAAAGCTACCACTAATGGCAGAGTGCTTATCATCTCTGTGCATAGTTTCTAATAATATATCTACGTCAACTTTTAAGCTGGTGTTACCTACATGCACTACTTTAGCTATTAACTCTGCAAAAGTACCTGCTGGTATGGCTTCTTTAAAATCAACTCTATCGGAAGATATGGTAACCAAAGGTTTACGACAAAAACGAGTAGCTGCTATAAATGCCACTTCATCCATCCACGCCAGTGCATCACCACCAAATAAAGTATTGTGATGATTAGTACGCCCAGGAAATACAGTTTTAGTTACCGATGTGGTTGAGTCTTCAATACGCTGAGCAATTATTGCATCGCGATTTACGTCAGTCATAATCTCTACTTTTTGTTTGCTAATGTATCTTGCATTAGTAATGCAGGATCAAGGCGTTCGCCTTTCCAGTTAAAGCGCCAATCTAGGTGAGGACCCGTTACACGCCCTGTTGCACCAATTTCAGCCACTTTGTTACCTTGCTTAATTTTGTCACCCACTTTTACATCAAGCTTACTTAAATGAATGTAAGTTGAGGTAATACCATGGCCATGATCAATAATTAATGTACCGCCTGAGTAGTATAAATCAGGTTCAGAAAATACCACGGTACCACTAATTGGCGCGTAAACAGGAGAGCCTGTTTTATTAGCGATGTCTAAGCCAAAGTGCGGACGACGAGGCTCGCCATTAAAATAACGCTGACTACCATAAACACCCGATATACGCCCTTCTGCAGGCTTTAACACAGGGTCTAAAAAGTACAGCAAATCAGAATCAACTTCTCTCGCCTTACGAACAGCAACTGCTTCGCGGCTTATACGTGCACTGACTTCTTTTGCCGGTGAAACATACTTCTTAGCCACGCCGGTAATTTTATCAATTTCATATTCACGCTTAGTTATGGCTAGCGGCTGAGAATGCGATTTACCCGTGTTATCTACCCATTTTAAAGTATGAGTCGTTTCAGCGTCACGCCCAAAACCAAATACAAAGTCACCATTTGGCGAAAGTTTTAAGCTTTTACTATCTAAGCTTACTGATTTAGCGTTTTCTAGCTTTCCAGTAACTAAACCGCCTTGTGTTAAATGCCCTTTTAACTCAAGCGCCATAGCACTAAAGCTAGCAGAGGCAACAAGCGCTGTTGCTAAAAGTGTTTTAAACATAGCTAATCGATCCTTTTCCAACACCTTCATAAGCAGTCACTTTCACTGCTTTTTCTGGATATTGGGCCTTAATTTGGCCAGCTACATGTTCAGCAATACATTCTACAGTGGTGTCTACTGGTAAAATGTCGCAACGGGATTCGCTAATAGCCATTTCAAAATAGCCTTGTGCCGACGTATAAGCAAAACATACATCACCCGCTTTGGCTGTTATGTGTTTTAAATCAGGTGCGTTAATTTGATCTTCACTGGTGGCTAAGTAAATATCTTCCCACTTTTGAGACCATTCTTTTTGCAAGCGCGGCATAGAGATGCCATCTAGGCTAATACCAATTTGAGAACGATGCCCATGAATAATACGTTGGCAATTACCGTCATGCTTTTTAAGGCCATGGCTGTAATGATAGTAAAAGCTTTGGCTGTGCTCAGGCTTAAGTGACAGCTCAATTTTTTCAATGTTATCTGGTAGCTTCGGTAAAATAGTCGCAATTAAAAATTCAGTAACCGATTCAACCGTTACTTCGTCTGCGTTAATCATGCAATAAGCTTGATGAGGAGCACTCATAGCTAAGTGGTTGTTTTCACCAAATGTACAGTCGAGTGTTTTATGCTCGTCAAATTCAGATACAGTGCCATTAAGGCCCGTAGGAATTGCTAATCGGTGATCAATACACTCATCTATAATGCCTTTAATTTGCTTTTTAACTAAACCAAAGTCTAAAACCATAGACTCTTCGTTAAGTTTACCGTGCAAAGTTAAATCAACAATCCAGCTCTCGCCAACGGCGCCGCGTTTGTTACATAAGTAAGAAAAATCAATCACAGTTAGTGAGTTAACAAAAAGGATCATAAACTTCCTTTAGACTGGTTATAAGACAGCGTTAATTATAATGATTTCTGATTGTAATTGCGCGGTTTTATAGTGCAAAAACCAATCGTGTTGATTGATTGATGATTTAATATGCAATATTTTGATTTTTTAACTGCTCCGAGTTGTTTAGCGTACAAGTGTACGCTAAAGTACTTGGCAATTTCTAAGCGAAGATAAGTGTTATGGAACCTAAAAATAGCTATACAAAAGAAGATTTGATCCTGTGTGGTCAAGGTGAAATGTTTGGTGAAGGCAACTGCCGTTTACCAAGTGACAACATGTTAATGATGGACCGCATTACCTCTATTACTGCTGATGGCGGAATTCATGGTAAAGGCGAAATTGTTGCTGAGCTTGATATTGACCCTAGCCTGTGGTTTTTCGATTGCCATTTTAAAGGCGACCCAGTAATGCCAGGTTGTTTAGGATTAGATGCTATGTGGCAACTAGTTGGCTTTTACTTAGGTTGGTCTGGTGGCCCTGGTCTTGGTCGTGCGCTAGGTGTGGGTGAAGTTAAATTTACTGGCCAAATTTTACCAACTAATAAAAAAGTAACTTACCGTCTTGTAATGAAACGCGTAATTAAACGTAAATTGTTTATGGGCGTTGCCGATGGCACTGTAGAAGTAGATGGCCGAGTAATCTACGAAGCAAAAGATTTAAAAGTGGGCTTGTTCCAAGACACTAGTGCATTTTAATTTTTAAACGCACAAACAAAAAGGCCTCCAATATGGAGGCCTTTTTGCTTAAATTCGATTATTGATTTTAGGTTTTGTACATGTTGCGATTTTCAATCGCTTCACGCCAACCTCCTAACCACTCTGATTTTGGATCTACTTGTTGATAAGGGCATAGCTCTTTTGAGCGACCTGCTAAACCTGCTTTAAAACCTTGAGAATGAGCTCTTTCTAAACGATCTCTTTTCTGTCTCTTCATCGGTAATATCCTCACCTTTTTATTTATATATTGTGTAGCATTAGTGAAATCTACATTTAATGAATAGTTAATAAAAATGTAAAATTCAAATTGTAAAAGCAATTAAATTGTTTGACTTTAACTAAGCTGCTGATGCAAAAATGAATTAACATTTAAAAAAGTAAGTGGTCATACAACATTTAATCCGACCGGTTCGTAATAACAAATTGGCGATTTAATAATCGCTAAAAAGCACTTGTGTGCTTTAATTGTGACCGACTAATATTGACTAAGTTCCAAACAAAAATGTAATCGTGACACTTTTATTTCATTAATCTTAAATTAGTAGCCCGCCCCTAAATTTGAACTATTTTTAAACAATTTAAATTTATACTTGATTATTTAAAGTCGATCGGTCTAATATGAGTTCATGAACAAAAATACATCAACACCAATACGCCGTGGTCGCCCACCTAAAATAGCCAGAGAAAACGCCGATACAAAAGCGTTACTTATTCGCACGGGCCTAGAAACCCTAACTGAATTTGGTTTTAGCGCCACGGGGCTCGATACTATTTTAAAAAAAGCAGCTGTACCTAAAGGCTCTTTTTATCATTACTTTAAAAGTAAAGAAGCCTACGGTATTGCGTTAGTTGATGCATACGACAGTTATTTTATTGCCAAGCTTACCCATTACCTACAGCAAGAAGATGTTCCCCCACTTGAGCGAATCGTTAATTTTACTCAAAGCGCAATTAAAGGGATGAAAAAATACGATTACAAACGTGGCTGTTTAGTCGGTAACTTAAATCAAGAGCTTAACCATTTAAGTGATGAGTTTAAAACCAGATTAATGCAAAGCTACACAGCTTGGCAAAACCATGTAGAGGTTTGCTTAAACCAAGCTAAGCAACAAGGCACTATTGCAAGCCATGTAAATACAAAATTGATGAGTGAGTACTTTTGGATTGGTTGGGAAGGTGCTGTTATGCGCGCCAAGCTCACAAAATCAAATACTCCACTTACTTTGTATACAGAAATGTTTTTACGCGCATTATTAACCTAATGCGTTTTTATTTACCAATTAAAAGACGATCGGTCTAAAAGGATATCCCATGAGTAACCCAATTAAAGCCATTGTTATTAATAAAGAAGACAATAACTATAGCGCTTCATTATCAACTATCGAAAATAGTGATTTACCAAACGAAAACGTATCTATCGACGTGCTATACAGCACACTTAACTATAAAGATGGTTTAGCAATTACTGGCAAAGGCCCCGTTGTACGTAGTTTTCCTATGGTGCCAGGTATTGATTTAGTGGGTACGGTTACAAATTCCACCAGCGATGAATTTAAAAGCGGTGATAACGTAATATTAAATGGCTTTGGTGTAGGCGAAAAACATTGGGGCGGGCTTGCTCAAAAAGCGGCACTTAATAGCGATTGGTTAATCCCCTTGCCTTCAGGTATTTCACCAAAACAAGCAATGCAAATAGGCACTGCGGGTTATACCGCTATGCTAAGTGTTATAGCACTTCAAAAACAAGGTATTACGCCTGAATCTGGCGAAATACTGGTAACTGGTGCTAATGGTGGCGTAGGCAGCTTTGCTATTTATTTACTAAACCAACTTGGGTTTAACGTAACAGCGGCAACGGGTCGATTAGATCAAAGTGAGTATTTAAAAGAGTTAGGCGCTTCACAAATAATTGACCGAAATGAGCTTTCAAACCCGGGTAAGCCTTTGCAAAAAGAGCGATTTGCAGCGGCAATAGATTCGGTAGGTAGCCATACACTTGCCAATATTTGTGCATCATTAAAATATGGTGGCGTAGTAACCGCCTGCGGACTTGCACAAGGTATGGATTTACCAGCATCGGTGGCACCCTTTATATTACGTGGTGTATCTCTTATAGGAATTGATAGCGTAATGCGCCCTAAAGCCGACAGAATTGAAGCATGGGATCGTTTAGCTAAATTAGTATGCGCTGATTATTTAGATAAAATTTCGACAGAAATATCACTTGAACACGTAATTGATAACGCAGAGCAACTTATGGAAGGTAAAATTCGTGGTCGTGTTGTAGTTAATTGCCAAAGTTAATTAAATAATAAGCCACATAGTAATATGTGGCTTAAACGTTTAACTAGGCACCGAATGCAGCTAATTTTTCAGCTAATTCTGTTTTAGTAATCAAACCCATTTCTTCTTGCTTTTTAAGCTTGCGAATGTTGTCAAAGTTATCTAGTTTTAAACGTGCTTTAGCTAACTTTTCTTCCATTTCTTCTTTAGATAAAACATCAAGTTTTACTGCTTTTTCTAACTTCTCTTTTTCTTGATCATATTCTTTTTGAAAAATTGCTTTTTCTTGAATTATAATTTGATCTTTTATTTTCTTTTCGATTTCAATGGCTTCATCTTCAAGCTCAATCTTTTTCTCTAAAAGAGGTTCTATTCTTGATAAAGGCTCTTGTAAAGCAACTTCAACATTTTCACCTTGGTTAGCTAAAAGGTTCTCAACATATTTTTTACCAATATCTTTGTAACCAATATTAAGCTGACCTTCGATTGAAGTGATTTCTGAACGAATCGATGAAAGTTTTGCGTTTTCTTTTGCTGAAGTAGCAATATCACTACTTAGTTTTGATGTAGAGTCACTAATATTTGAGCCAATAGTGCTTGCTTGAGTTTTGATCTTATTAAAAAGTCCCATTTCGTAATATTCCTTAATCTTTAATACTATAAATTGGCATCTTGCCGTATTTTATAAAGCTTTTTAATATTACCGATTATTTAAACACGTGTAAATTTTATCTTTCAATTCATTGTATGTGTAGATTTTAGAGTATCAAAACTTATAGATAAAACTTATAATGCAATTTGTATTTTAATAATGAGGCAACACCTATGAGCAACCAAGAACTTTTCAGTAATAACCCACTGCAAGGCGTAAAATTAGAACAAGTGGTTGAAGAGCTGGTTGAACAATACGGGTGGGAACTCCTACACGCTTATTTACAACTTAACTGCTTTAAAAATAATCCTGATGTTAAGTCTGCGGTTAAATTTTTACGTAAAACACAATGGGCACAAGAAAAAGTAGATAACTTTTACCTTTATCGTCTTAAAAACTTACCTAAGCCTGATGATGTTCAATACGAATTACCGCCACGCGATCGTGTGATCCCAGCTGATCATAAACCCGGGGAGCCGTGTGAGCTTAGTTTTGTTGATGCTAAGCGTATTGTAGAGAAAAAAGAATCTAAGCAACGTGCTCGCGATCGTAAGCAGCGTTCTAATTCTAGTAACCCTTGGGGTAACTAAAAACTTACTAATTTAAGGTCGAAGAGCTATTTATAAATAGCTCTTCGACTATTTTCTCATTAACTTCAATTATATCCGCCTTACATAGCCAATAAATAACAATTAGTACCCTCGGTTTTTCCAAAAATCTGTTTCGGTGCGCTCTGCTTCTAATGCCACATTAAAAGTTTTATCAGCAATGATTTTTCCATTTAATTCAATCGTCATTCGCCAATCACCCAATTTATTTTCTATTGGCAGCCAAAGCGTATCGCCTAAATAAAAGTTCCAATCACTGTTTTTAACGTATACATCGCCTTCAAAAGGATCCATCACATCACCGTTACTACCTGGAATATCAGGATGGTAAATACAATAATGAAGCTTTTCGCCTTTACCTTTTTTGATATTTACGATTAAGCCAAACTCAATATCTACCTCAGCTATTACATTTGTTGTAAATTGCTCTATTTGTGGCAACGCTTTACTTTCACTATCCCACTTAGAGTAAATACCGTGACTTTGTAACGTCACTACAGGTTTTGTTTTAGCCATTAAGGTAGCCTTTTATGTTAGCTATTTTGGCATTAGTTTAACTTTTTGAAATTTTAAAATAAAACACAATCTCATAAAGTTAAATCTCAACTTAGCTTTAATACTCCGCCTATTTACATAATTGCTAATTTGTCATCATTGTTTACACACTATTTGCACAATTGCTAATTATTGTTTGAGTAACTTAATTGATCAGGTAGGCAGCAATGAAACAATACGCACTTAATAATAAAAATCGAAATAGGATAAATGCTTTAAAGCTCACTTCTCTTGCTTTAATTGTTTCATCGTTAGTTGCATGTGGAGGTGGAGAAGGCATAGCTGATAGCTCAGAAACTACAGAAAGCTCATCACAAACCACCACAGATAATGGCACAGGTACCAGCAGTTCAACCCAAAGTGTACTTTGTGAATATAGCTACAGTGAATATAACGAGTCAGAGTCAGTACAAGCCACCAGCGCTGCAGATTGGTCATGCACAGGAACTACACGCGACTTAGCAGCTAATGGCATACCCGATCACGAAGTAGGTACATTCCCTAATGCTGATAACCCAAATACTATTTCTGAACAATCAGTAAATGAAAGCTACACACTTGAGCCTATAGAAACAACACAAGCAACTATGCTTGGTGGTCCTCGTGGAATGATAGGCGTTGTACTTAATGGCATTAAAATAGACGCAGGCACAGGCGGAAGTTGTGATGATTCTGGCACCGATTGCGATTTAGGCGACAACAGCGGCAACTGGAATATAGAAGCCCTAAGCCAAGACACGTTTAGTTTTGGAACAGACGACAACAATGCACACGTACAACCCGATGGTACATATCATTATCATGGTATGCCTGAAGGCTTTGTAGCAATGCGAGGTGGCAATAGCACTACTATGACTCTAATAGGCTGGGCAGCAGATGGCTTTCCTATTTATGCACGTTACGGCTATTCAGACTCAAGTGATGCAACTTCAGCCCTAACCGCAATGACCGGTAGCTACCAACACGTAACATCCGTAAGCGCAAACCGCCCTTCTACCGATATATACCCATTAGGTACATTTGCACAAGATTGGGAATACGTAGCAGGCTCGGGTGATTTAGATGAATGTAATGGCCGCGTTGGTGTAACGCCTGAGTTTCCTCAAGGGATATACCACTACTACGCAACAGACACTTACCCGTTTTTTCAACGCTGCGTTAAAGGCGAAGTTTAATTAGGAGTAAGTTATGCCTTATAAGAAAAATTATCTGTTAAGTGTGACCACATTGGGCTTATTGAGCACATCAACATTAGCAAACGCGCATTTAATGGTTGCAGATCACGGTACGCTGAATTTTGTTGATAATAACGTGTTTATTGTGCTTTCAATCCCTATGTCGGCTTTTAAAGGGGTTGATGAAGATAAGGATGGCAAAGTATCAATAGTTGAGTTTAATGCTCATAAAAAACAAATAAGTAAGCGAGTTAAAAAGAACGTTTATTTAGCAGATCATCAGTATAAATTTACTATTGACGGACTTTTACTAAACCCAGAAGCGTCGCATACACATAAAAGCGACAATATAGACCAAGTAACCATTACTGGGCGCTACTCTTTGCTCAGTAAATTAACCAAAGTTAACTTTAACGTTAAGCTATTTAGTAACAATGAGCACAAGCAGCATTATCAAATAACAGCGACTAATAAAACGCAAAAACTTACTCATCAATTTGAGCTAACACCAACGTCGCCCTTTAGTAAGGTGTTTTAATAATTAGTAATACTTACCTAATAATTAAGTGGCAAAGAGTACAAGTTAAACAAACTTGTGCTCTTTTTTATATTTTACTTCTTATTTAAAACTCTTTAGTTAAGTGCTTTTTCTATAAAGGTACAAGCTTAGGATTTTTAGGAAAGTAATGCTCTTCTTGCTGCTCACATAAACTAAACTCACGGGTGTTTTTATATGGGAGTTTCATAAAGCCCGCAACACCAACGTCCGTAATATTTACCGCG
This sequence comes from Pseudoalteromonas sp. BSi20429, assembly GCF_000238895.1. Taxonomy (NCBI): domain Bacteria; kingdom Pseudomonadati; phylum Pseudomonadota; class Gammaproteobacteria; order Alteromonadales; family Pseudoalteromonadaceae; genus Pseudoalteromonas; species Pseudoalteromonas sp. BSi20429. The sequence continues at coordinate 20,974 of NZ_BADV01000037.1, forward strand.
TATTGCATAAGTTTATTTAGCAAACGTTTAAATTCAACCTCTTTGCTCGAATCGAGTAAGCGGTAGTAATGGTGAATCTTCATTCTGTCCGGCAGTGCTTCAAAAATAATACACCCCGTATGATGAATTTGGTTAAGCTCAAATACGCACTTAATAACTTTTTTAGGTAGCTGTAGTTGCTCATCAGGGTCTTTACCGTCTTCAAAGTATGAATGCGGGCGGGTTATGTCGTTTGCCTTCATGCTTACAACTTCGTATTCAAGCTCTGGTAGGCTATCAAACTTAAATGCACCCGTGCCATCTCGCTCTAGCTGAATGGTTTTACGGGCATCAAACAAACAACACTTAAATAACCCTTTTTGATTAATCGCTTGCGCAAGCATCACCGTGTTATTAATCGCATCACTAAACGCATCACCCAATGATTCGTCATGCATAATTAAAGACGATTCAACAAACATCGACTCATCCTTCCAATGAAAACTAAGCCCACCAACAACAGGGTATTTAGCTAATCGGCTTATTGATGCTAAAAATGCTTTTTCGGTATCGCCTGTATCAAACAAAAACTCTTTATAATAACGGTCAAGTTGCGCGTCGTTTATATCTAGTAATTGCTGATTATGATCGGCCTGGCGTAAAAACTGTTTTCGTGAACTATATACAACCGTGTCGGGTTGCTCGGCCTTGCCATACCAAAAAGGAATATCTGCTTTTTTTTGTTTTTTATCAAGCTCAGGTAAATACGCTTTAGCCATAGTTGTAATATTACGCATAAAGTAATCACCGGCACCATCACGTTGTGCCTTACTTTTAGAAAGCATGCCATCAATCACTTTAGCCAGCTCTTTTGGGAGCCCTAAGCTGCTTGCAGGGATGGCTTGCGCGCCAAAGCGACACGACTGCGCCGACGCTAGCGCATACAACGTAGCGGCTACACCTTGTTCGTCAAATCGTGGGGATGATTGCTCCCCCGACATTTGCGCTTCACCAATAAAGTACACATCGCCCATACGCGCATTAGTTGTACTTAAATCGCCCGACATTAAATCCATAAAGTTACTCGCAACAGGGTTACCATCGCTATCGAGCTGTGCATACACAGAGCTTCCCCAATCCACTAACGACAGCGCATCAGTGTTTGCATCCCAAACAAGGTTTGAAGGCTTTATATCGCCATGCACTATAGGTTGTGGGCTAATGCCGTTTTTGTGACTGCGTAAATCAATTAATACATTACGTAACCTAACAGCTAGCGCCATTATTTGCGCGGCACTAAAGCGCCCTGTTTTAAGCGATACTTTTTCAAGGTCCTCTCCAATGGCGCGCGCCATCATTAAAATCCCTTGTTTTTTAATTCGCTCAAATGCATAAAAGGTAGGCACTAAGGGGTTATTAATTTGCGAAAGCATATACGCTTCGTCTTCTAAGCGGTCGCGTACACTTTGGGCAAGCGTAATACGCGAAAACTTAAATACCCAAGGTAAGCCGTTATCGTCATCACCTGCAAACACAAAACCAAAAGCACCTGAGCCAATCATTTCAACGTTTTTGTAGCCCAGCAGTGTTAACTGCTTAATACAAATATTAAGCCACTGGCGGTGTTTTTTAGCATCGCGGTGCGAAAGCAAATAAACAGATTGCTCTTCGTTGATATAAAAGTTGCGGATTTCTTTGGCTTTCAATACGGGTACTCAAATTTATAAAACTAACTAATTATTAGTTTTATATAATGAGATTACAATAGGTTAAATAAGAGTTTTGAAATCGTTGAATAAAACAGCGCTAAAGTAGCGCCATAGCAGTAAATTTAAGTGTAAACGTTAAAGCTCAAAGCAAGCTTTTTACAATGCACTGTATATAAATACAGTGTATTGCTTTTTACTAACTTTCAATAACACGAAGCTGCTTAATTGATGACACAGCTATGTGCGTTTGATAATAATATTTATTGGTGACTCTACCACGGCTCATAAAATCGATAGTTACTCGTTTAGCTTCGCCTGTTACTTCTATTGTTTTATCAATAAAAAAGGTGTCTGCTGGTTGTCCGTATTTACTTTGAAGCTCTGCTACCACATTAGGCTGTATTGATACCGTAATTGAACGCCTGTCGCGATAATCAGTTTCGGTATTTAAATACAACCAACTCCCCTGAGCTCCCGCCGCTTTAATATGAAACTGGTAAGTGCCAGCAACACCCTTTGGTGCACTTTGCTCAGTTAAAGCGATAAGGTTCATATTTGCAGCCGTACTTTGGCTCATTTCAATTTTATGGGGAACAGAACTACATGCACTAAGCGTTAGCACACTTAGTAAGGCTAGATATTTCAAGACACAATTTCCTTGTTTCTTACACCAATTCGCATAATTCAGTGATCTATTTTGAGACAAGAAAATCGTGTCGATAACAAAGCAAAATTTCGTTATTGAGTTGTTCTATATCAAAAATTTTTAATGCAGTTAGCGATTTAATCTCTTAAATTGATTAACTATTATTGCGGATTGGTATTATGCATTATTAAAAATATGTAGCGTTAATGATACCACTATATGCAGCCATGTTTCTATAATCAATCCAAACAATTAGTTAGCGGGTATTAAGGTGCATTGCGCTGAGAAGGATCTGTTTTAAAGCTTTTTAGCAAACTTTGCGGGTCAACCACCTCGGTATGCTCTTTAGCAGCCTGCGCCCACCATATTAGTTGGCCAAACGTACGTGAGAAATAATTAAACCACGATGATTGACTCTCTCCTGCAACAGGTTTGCCATCCTCACTAAACACATCTTGCGCTTTTGGCACGTGGATCATCGCCGATACCGGCAAACAGCCAAGTTCAGATAAAAATGTGCGCATACTAATGGCCGCTCTTACGCCACCCCACTGTCCTGCTGAGTAAGTTACTATTGCACTTGGTTTATACGAAAATAGTGAGCTACCAAAATGATTAAGTAAGTCAGCGAGGGCTGGACTCATGCTGTGATTGTACTCAGGGCTAATCATTATATAACCATCTGCGGCTTTAATTTTATCAGCTAATAGAGTGAGCTCTGTAGGTGCATTACTATTAGCGTATGCAAAATGTGGTTTAAATACGTTTTCGCTAGGAAAATCCAACGCATCAATTAGCTCAAACTCATGATCGCCAAAATGCTCTGTTAAGCATTCTATACAAGCCCTAGAAACCCTTAAGCCTAAGCGAGCTGGTTTTGGTGGAGTGCTATCGCGTACTGTGCCTAAAAATACTAAAAACTTCATATGTAATTCTCAACTTTTTTAAACGATAGCTAAACACTAACATTTTTTAGTTATTGTGTATTAAACATACGCATAGTTTATTGATTCAAAGCATAATAATAATTAAATTTAAAACTGAAATTTAGCAACAACCGCGCCGTTAAACGTATTTTATCGTGTGATCCTAAGATCGATTTAATCATGCAGCAAGAGTTTTACCCAGTAGGCTCTGAACTGCCTAAAAGTAAAACACACTGCTTCAAACTCAACCTTGAAAAAGCACGCCCTAGTATTGATAACTTAGCCCTACACCACCCCAAAATATATTTCGAAGTGTCTCGTCACCTGCAAAGCGTTTTTCATCTTTATTAACGGCAATGCTATAGCTTGTATATGTGTATAAGGCTAACTGATTAAAAAGCTGATACGACAAGTTTGCAGTAAACTTTACGTTGTTAATTCCGTTGTGCCCATCACTAACATACCCCGCGTTAAACCCCACGCCCGATTGAATATCTACTGATAGTAAATCGTTAATATAAAAATCTTTTTTTACTGCCAGCTCCAAAAATGTACCGCTGGCATCAAATGAATGATAAACACTACTTAATAATTGAATATCGTCTGCATAGAGATACGCAAAGTCGAGGCTTAGCTCATTATCGTGAGCATCAATGCCTTCTTCACGAGCTTTAATATAGTTATAACCTACATACATCTCTATCCGCTCAGATAAGTGAGCGGTATAAATAGCATTTAAATTAAGCTCTGAATAATCACTACTAATACCTTTTGCCGCCCAAGGGATCACCGCAAAGTTTTTATAATTAAACTCAGTAGCAATTGATGCAATACCATTACCGGCAAGGTTATCTCGACCTTCGGTTACATATCGGCTTTCCCATAATGGATGAATATGTAAATCAAACTCTTTATTTTTATAATTTACGTCAGTATTAGTATGCTTAATATTTCCGCCTACGCCCACTTCAAGCTCTTGATAGTGCTCTTGTGTTTTTGCTTGTGCGTAAGCTGTATTTACTCCCGCTAGAGTCGTAATAACAAATACATATTTTAAATAGTGAGTCATTTATTAAGTCCAAAACCATCATAAATGGTAAAAAGTGGCGCATAGTATTGTTATAAAACGTATTAGCGCAATAAATGGATGCACATTTATTGTTTTATTTATTAAATTTGAAGTATTTACTAAGTATTACCCATAAACTACAAGTTGCAATTAGCTCGGATTTTAACCAACAAGCCAAAGCCATATATGCACCGAGCAATGCTCTAGCAGGTACTCAGTTTAATAGTTCAAATAATAGTTATAATACTCGCGGTGAGGTGTTCCCTATTGCAAAAGCAGGAAAAGTATAAGAAGGAAGTGTAAAAAAGTGCGGTAACGGGGAAAACTATAAGCAGCAATAATTCATTAAGCTGCTTATTATTCTTAAAATTTTTAACCTAATTTGTTAGCCAGTTTAGTGATTTAAATAAGCCATAAGGACAATCAGTGCAACATAAAAACCAAAACCAAGTAAGAAGGTTAAGTCGACTCTTCTAGCTTTACTCGCTTTATAAGATGCAAAATCCTTAAACTCGCTTTTATACTGCCCCAACGTTACCACTTTTAATAGCAACCAACCGGTCGAGTAAAATAAAAAACTCAAACCAGTTTCAACAATTAGCCAAATAAAAATCTCAAAAGCAATACTCATAAACTATGTCCATTAGTTTGGAATGCAAAAACTATATCAGCTATGTGTTTAAAATACAGCCGACTAAGTTAATTAAGGTGTAACAGTAAATTTCGTTAAACCTATTAACTGACCTGATTCGGTGACTACTTTTACTTGCCACTTACCAACAGAGTCTTTAGGAAAGTTTACTTTGTGTGTCCACGCTCTGTACCCTAGCTCTCTCCCGCCGTTTATATTTAACGTGATCCGATCAACTTCTTTTTTATTATGAAGCCACACATGAAATATTTTTTCATTTAAGCCTCTTGGTGCTTTAACAGCAGTCCAACTATATAAACCTTGTTGGTGCAGTGTATAAGAGTCTAACTGTTTAATACTCCCTACTGGCTTTTTATGCTGTAAATCAACTTCATGAGCTAACGTAATATCGGTTAATCGCAGCGCAGCAGGAGGCACATAGCTCCTTAATTGCCACACAGCAGTGCTCAAAGCACATAAAATCAATACAAGAATAGGAAAACGCCACCAGCGTGCATTAGGCATTAAATTGTTTAAACTCGGTAGAGTAACCACTACAGCCGTTACAAGGGCTGCGGCTAAACTTTGGCTTGTTGTAAGGTTTAACAAAATAGGTAATGTAACGAGTAAAACAACGAATAAAGCAAAGTTATGAAACACACTAAATAACGTACGGTTTCTAGCAAGTTTTTTGTAATAAAAGGGGTCTATAACCGATATAACCGCACATAACACAATGAGGGAGGTAAAAAATGCTTGAGGATGATCCCACTGTGTAACCGCTAAAAAAAACGGCAAAGCAAAAAATAAGCTTTCTTGCTGCACCATTTGCAGAGCAAAACGCATTACATTAGGAGATACAGCCACACCAAACTTTTCTTCTACTTTGTCACGTAACCAATTATCAATAATTAGCCACAACCAACTAATAAGCAAAAATATCGCAATAATTTGCGAAAAAGACTCTTTTCTATCTACAAGTGCAAAGCTGGCAACGCCCGACAAAAACGCCAACACAGCCAATAATCCAGGCCGCTTTTGCATCGCGCTTATAAATTTAGCGATTATATTTTTACAGTAATCCATGTATGAGCGTTTCCGTACGGGTACGTACTTTATTATTTTTATTCAGAGTAAGGTTAGTTTAACCAAGTTTAAATGAACAACAGATAGACGGATGGATTTAAACGCGCCATTTAACAGTACATCAAACTAACCATTTTTGATTAAATAAAAGCTCGGCATAGCGCGTCATTGGTACGTTTATTAATTTTTGTAACGTGTGAGCCTTAGCAAGTAATTCATCCTCACTAAGTACAGGCATTTTATTGTTAAAAGCAAAAACAATTTTATTTCCGCCTTCAATAATAAAACTAAGAATCTTTCCTGCAAATTCTTTCTCAAGTAGTTGATCGAACGCTTCTCTTTGCCCAACTTTGGTATGGCAAATATTAAGTACTAAAACACCATCAAAAGTGAGCGCGTTTTTACAATCACGTAAGTAGGATGATTGCACCTGATCTGACTCCATCCCTTCTGAGCTATATAAATCAGAAAAAATAACATCCGTTTTTATCTGCGTTTTTTTCATGTAGTTTGCTGCATCATCAATATGAATAAACAAACGTTCTGACACAGGAACTTCAAAATATTTTATAGCCATATCAGCAACGGCTTTACGGTATTCAACGGTATGTATAGTCAATGCAGGAAACGCATGATAAAGACTTTTTGCTATAGAGCCCGCCCCAAGTCCCATTATCATCGCGGTTTTTAAGTGCGGAATAAAAAAAAGCGCAGCCATCATAGCTTGCGTATAAGCTAAGCTTAACCCGTTAATATTATTTAACTTAATACAGCTTTGATAAATTTTTCCGTCAAAGCTGAGAATAAGATTCTTTTTTGTTTGATATACATAAACAGGGCCATGCTCATCAATAGTTGATGCAATACAAGTGCCTTTGATATCCACGAATACTCAATAGGTGAGGTGATGAAAAACGAGTATAACTTACTTAACTCACTGGCATTGCCATTAATATGGTTTATAACGCTTTTATTAATAGACAAGCAGCTATGGATTTATAAATATAATAGAAAATTGGTTTATCTTTTGCGCTAGATTTGCACAAGCAGATTTAATAATCCACTTAGAGCCTATCTAAGTTAGTTTGTTATTCGTCTTGCACTTTCCACTCTAATGATTCAAGCGGATAGCCTCCAAACCATTTTGCCGTTTCTAACACAAAGTGACTTGTTATTTTTTCTACCCCTAAAGTGTCTTTCATAATTTCATTACACACACTATTAAAGTCTTCAATACTTGATACCATCATAAAGGCTATATAATCTATACTGCCATTAACCTTCATACAATCAACCACTTCACTATATTTTTTAATGCCTTTTTCAAAAACACCACAATGCTCGTAAGTATTACTTTTTAATGTAAAGTGGGCATATGCTTTTACGTTTACACATAACTTATCGACATTAGCGACCATTGCATAGCCAATAATATATCCACTATCCTCTAATGCTTTCACTCTTTGTAAACAAGCACTTGGCGATAACCCTATAATTGTAGATAATTCATTATTACTAATACGCGCGTTATTTTGTAGTTCGGTTAAAATACGACGATTTAGTCTGTCTAATTTAATGCTTTTTCTAACCATGTTAGTTCCCGTGTAAGTAGTTTATCTACCCTAAAATAAAAAGATTATGGGGTTTTAGCTTTAAATACTAAATTATATTCGGCAGACATACATCATAATAAAACATTAATCTTTCTAAAAAATTAATGTTAGTAGGAATTATGAATAAAACTCCCCATGTTTTAATAGAGACTTCGCTGGGTAATATCACACTTGAGTTATTTTTAGATAAAGCCCCAATTACCGTTAAAAACTTCCTTAAGTATGTTGATAATAACTTATTCGACGGCAGTAGTATTTTTAGAATCGTAACAGATGAAAATGCAGGCCAAGCTGAAGATGCAAATGCAAAAATAAATGTAATTCAAGCAGGTCTCCCTCCTGAACATCCTAAATTACTTGCCGGTATTGTGCATGAATCAACAAGAAAAACAGGTATAAAGCACCTAGATGGCACTATATCAATGGCAAGGTTTGAACCAGGAACCGCCGATGGTAGTTTCTTTATTTGTATTAACGATCAGCCAGAACTTAATTATGGCGGTAAACGCTATGACGATGGTTTAGGTTTTGCTGCTTTTGGACAAATAACGCAAGGTAGAGAGATACTTGAGAAAATTTATCAAAAAGCAGAAAAGCAAGAATACCTAAATAACCAAATTTCTATCGATTCTATAAAACGATATTAAATTACTGTATTTACTTTAAATCGAGCTAACGGCAATATTGAAACAAAACATAAACCTAGTAAAATTGTTCCCATCGTTATCACTTCAGTATAGCCGTTACCCTTTACAAGGGTAGAGGCACAAATAGGCCCAATAATATAACCAAAACCCACGACGGTTTGAGCTGAACTTATATACTTTCCTGAGCGATCAACATCAGAAATAACAGCAAATAAACGTGCGCCAGCAATACTCCAAAAAAAACTAAATACACATAAGGCAATCAGGTATCGAGTTCCTGTTAAACCATCCCCTAAACCCCATAAAGGTAAAGCCATAAGTAATAACGAAATGAATAACAACCCTATATTTTTACCATGGTGCCCTATGTAAGCAAAAAACAGCGCACCGAATAAACCCGCTATCATTGCAGTTGCTAAAGCCTGAGAAACAAATGATAAAGTTAAACCACCACTGGTACCCATTAGCGACATATAAGCCCACACACCACCAATACTGATGTAAAAAAACAATAAACTTAGCAATCCTAAATTAAGTAATTTACTTGGCTGTTTTAGTACAAGATCGTCAGCGTCTATTGACAACTTATAGTCATCACTTTTGCTAGGTAACAGCTTAACTACTCCCAATGGCAGTGCGTAAAAGAATGCCATGGCGATAAAAACACCAAGCAATGAAAACTGCTCATATACTATAGGAACAAGTACCAAACCAATTGCCTGCACCATAACAATGGCAGCAGTATAAAACCCAAACCAACGATTAGGGTTTTTAGTCATACCGATAGCACTTATACCAACCGCAACTATCATCCCCTCACCTAGACCCGTTAAGCTGCGGACTATACACAATAATATGAAATCATTAACTAAAGCCGACAGCAAGTTCCCTAATACTGTAATAATTACGCCTATGACTAAAACCTGTCTAAAGTTTACTTTTTTAATAAACATAGAAAAAATAAACGTCGCAAGTGCCAATCCCACAGAATCAGTAGAGGCTAGCCAGCCAATTTGCTGCTCTGTCAAAGATAAATTAATACCTACAACTTCTAGGTAGACAGGTAAAAAGAGCAAAACAAGGTAGCCTATGGGCGCTGTTGCTAATCCACTTAATCCCAAGCGTAAATCTGAATGTTTCTCTGATGAGTTTTTATTATTCATTTTTATCTCTCCGGTGGCATCAGTCATTTCAATTATGCCAATCCGTTTAAGTATGGGTCTATTTAACAATAAATATCTCTACAACTAGGATCTACTGTTTATACCTAGTTGTTGAGATACTATTTTTGACTTAGATATAAGCCATTTATTTGCTAAATTATGTAATGATTTATGTTATTTTTTATGTGTAATATCTTTATTAAGAGATGGAGATACATTGAGCTATTTATTGACTCTCAGTAAATAAAACATTGAAATTAAATACATTAATCAAAATTGATAATACCCTATTTAGTTGCCAATTATTTAGCAACTTACAACAATTAACAGTAAACACGTTCATAAAATATAGGTAATAGCATCTGCAGGAGATGCGCCATAGATAGAAACAACACTTATAAAGAATGCGTTTATCTATAACCCTTCCTGCATGGCTAATTAAATTTAAAATACGAGCTATTTTACGCCGTGTTGATAAAGAACTTGGGCTTGTTCGTGTGTAATGTAACCGTTTTTAATATCAGCAAGGACTTTCTCTTTAGGGCGTTTTACAGGATTTCCCCAGCCACCACCATTGCCTGTCACTAACCTAATTAAATCGCCTTTATTTAAAGGATATCGGCTTGTTCTGCTAAAGCGTGCTTTTTCATTTCCTTCACTATCAAAAACTTGGACATAGTTACATGAGCCCTCTTTACCTTCGTCAATTCCCCAAGGAGCCGTTATACCTCGACCAAAAAAGCTAGAAATGTCAGTCCCATCAGATAAAATTCGATAATCGAGTACAACACCATTACCCCCTCTAAACTCACCTGCTCCCGCAGTCTCACTATTAAATGTATATTGCTCTACCAATACACCATAACGAGCTTCTGTTATTTCGATGGGTATATTGCTTGTTTCGCCATTACCAACACAAAATTGACCTGATTCACCGTCTTTACCTACAGCCGCACCCCAACCACCAACTAACGGTTCAACCAATAAATAAGGTTCGCCAGTATCTGGCATTTTTCCTGATAAATTCATAGTGCATACAGAGCCAAATTGCCCCGCAGTAACAACACCCGGAAGTACATCAGCCAACGCTTTGCGAATAACATCAGAAGCACACACCATAGCTTCAAAGTATGAAGACACGGGTGCAGGACGCTTAGCTGTTAATAAAGTACCTTCAGGACAAATAACTTCTAATCGTCTAAAACAGCCGTCAGTAGCAGGAGCATCGGGCTGAACAATCCCCATGAATACCTCCCTTGCAGCTGAGATTAATACTCCCATAGTACAATTTATTGGCCCTGGGGCTTGATCAGATGAACCCGTAAAGTCGAGGATAAATGACTTATCGGTAATGGTTACTTTTACCTTTACCAAAAATGGACCATTGCCCATTCCGTCTTCATCAATAACATCTTGTGCTTCAAAAGTACCTTTTGGTAACGTTTTAAACTTCTCTAGCACCATTAAATCACCATGTTCTAGTAACTTATCAATGGCGGTTAAAGTAACGTATTTACTATACTTACCCATAACAGATAAAAAGCGTTGCTCCCCAACTTTTAATGACGCTGCACATGCTTGCAAATCACCTAATGTCATTTCAGGCAAGCGTACATTAACTTCTATTAAATCAAGTAAAGCTTGGTTAGGTATCCCTTTTTCAAATACTTTAATACCCGGAAACTGGAGCCCTTCTTGGTATATTTCTGTCGCATCAGCACTGTAACTTCCCGGATCTTTACCACCAATTTCTGTCCAATGTGCTTTATTAGCAGTCCATGCAACTAGCTCATTTTCGAAAAATATTGGACGGATCATACATACATCAGATAAATGAGTGCCGCCGCCTGCATACGGATCATTTAATATAAATACATCATCAGGGTAAATATTATCGTTATCAAACTTTGCAATAATATTTTTTACACCCGCATCTAAAGTGCCTATAAATCCAGGAATACCATTACCTTGAGAAATAAGACGCCCTTTAGCATCTGTTACACCAATACCGTAATCAAGTGACTCATATATAATTGGACTTTTACTACTGCGCTTTAACGCTAAAAACATTTCTTCGCCAATGGCAACCAAGGCATTTTTTATAATTTCTATTGTAAATATATCAACTTTTTTATTCATAATTTTGTACCAATTTAGTTAATTTATAAAAACGACGAATTAATCTCGTAAATAAATATGCAATCCACCAAAGTCATCTACCTCAACTCGGTTATCTGGTAACACAACCGTTGTAGTCGTGCTCTCTTCTATGATTGCAGGGCCTTTGAACTTCATTCCAGGCATTAATTTTTCACGGTCAAAAATAGAAGTGGTTAACCTCGTTTTATTATCAAAATCAACCCATCGAGTACCAATTAAGGCATCATCAGCACTCGCTGTTTTACTTTTCGGTAACTTCTCAAGCTCTGCTTTATCTAAAATGCCAAAAGCAACTAAGTGAATATTTACAACTTCAATTTTTGAATCATTTAATCTAAATGTGTATTCTTGCTCATGTGTTTGATGAAATCTCTCTGATAACGCTTCAATAAAATCGTGTTCATCAAGCTCAGTATCAGGCACATGAATTTTAACGGTGTGTTCTTGTCCGCTATAACGCGCATCAACATATAACTCATGTTTAACTTTATCTTGCGACATTCCATCATTTTTATAATCTAAATTAGCTTTTGAAATAACGCCATCAAACGCACTAATAACCTCAGCTTTACTTTGCTCACTTAAGCTAAATCGGTGAGTTTGAATGTAGTCTCTGCGTAAATCGATCATCAGCATTCCCCATGCAGAAAACACACCCGCAAATGGAGGAATAATAACTTTACGAGCATTCAGTTCGCGACCTAAAGCAGTAGCATGCAAAGCGCCACCGCCACCAAAGGCCATTAAAGAAAAGTCACGTGGGTCATAACCACGATTAACTGAGATTAATTTAAGGGCATTTACCATATTAGAATTGGCAATATCTAAAACGCCATGTGCAACATCCATCGCTTCAACATTAAGCTTATTAGCTAAGGTAAGAAAAGATGCTTCTACAGCACTCAAATCGGGGTGTATTTCACCACCAGCAAAATTCTCGCTGTTAATACGGCCAGTAATTAAGTTAGCGTCTGTCGTTGTTGGCGCAATACCACCGCGTCCATAGGCAACAGGGCCCGGTGTAGAACCCGCACTTTGAGGGCCAACATGTAAGCTATTAGCGGCATCAATCCACGCAATGCTTCCGCCACCATTCCCTATTTCAACAATATCTATTACAGGTGTTTTTATTGGATAACCTGCTTTTTTAGCGGTTTTTTCTAAAACGTATTCAGTTGTTATACGTGTTTTACCATTATGGATTAGCGAACATTTAGCTGTTGTTCCACCAATATCTAACGCCATTATATTACCGTCGCCTATTACAGCACCATAAGCTGCAGCACCTAAAATACCGCCCACAGGCCCCGACTCAACCAACGTAATAGGGTTATCTCGTGCCGATTGTAAAGTAGCAATACCACCATTAGATTGCATAATAAAAGGATCGTTTTTTAATCCGTAAGTACGTAACTTACTTTTTAATTTATCTAAATACTGTTGAGCTGGCGGTAATACATAAGCTGATAAAACAGTGGTACTTGTTCTTTCATATTCACGCCACTCAGCTGAAATCTCATGAGATGCAATAACATTAACTTCAGGCCATAGCGATTTCAAAGCCGCTATCGTTTTAATCTCATGCTCTGGATTTAAGTAAGCATGTAAAAAACAAATACCGATTGCCTGTACATCTTGAGATTTAAAATAATCGACCAAAGACTGTAAGTTACTTAAGTCAACTGGTGTAATTACATTGCCTTTATAATCAAGGCGTTCTTTTATTTCTAATCTTAAATGGCGCTCAACAAACGGGTTTGGTTTTTTATAGGTATTATTAAAAATATCAGGTGTATTCCCGCGTGCAATTTCTAGCACATCACGAAAACCTTTTGTCGTTATCAAGCCTGTTTTTACACCTTTACGCTCAGTAATCGCATTAATTACTACAGTAGAACCATGAGCAAAAAAATCAACATCGGATAAGTTTATGTCAGCTTTAATTGCTGAATTAACAACGCCTTGTTCAAAATTTGGTGGCGTAGTATCGCTTTTGACAGCTTTAACATTACCTTTATCAATATAAACAAGGTCAGTGAACGTACCACCAACATCTGTAGCGACTCTAACTGTCATAACTTGCACCTTACTAACGTAGTTACCTTATATGCGGTAACAATTAACTTGATTTGCTTAGCCGCATTTTGTGCTCAACTAAACTTATAAATAAAAATTATTATTGATGACTAAATTCACCATCAACGATGGCTATTAACTTGCATTAATAGCCATATTATTTTTAGAAGTTGTACCTAACTTGTACACCAACTTGTCTTGGTTGATTACGCATTCTTATTAATGGATTGAATAGAAAAACTGTTTCTGGGGATGCTTCATCTGTTAAATTAGAAACAAATATTGAGGTAGAACATTTCTCATTTTCTAAAGTGAAGTTGGCATTTAAAAATGTATGTGTATCCGTTTCACCCGTATCTTCATTAAAGATATCAAACGAACGAGGTCCTAATGTATTAAACGAAAGACGTGCTTTAAACTCATAATCAGCAAACGCTTGTTGCGAATAGTCAACAGAGCCATTTAAATTAAAGTCAGAAACATAAGGCATAGTACCGCCTTCTGTTGCGGCTAAATCTCTGCCCGATAAAATATCAACACCTTGATTTTTAGTAATTTCATTATCAATTAAACCAAGCCCAAAATTAACCGTTAAATAATCAGTTAAAGTGGCTGACATCTCTAATTCAAAACCATCTATCGCTACTTCATCAATATTTAAGTTTTCTAGAGTGAAAGTTGTCGGGTTTAAGCGTGTAAATTGTGCATCTTGTTGATCAATATGAAACAAAGACATATTCACCCAAACTTTTCCATCAAGCCAAGTTGTTTTTAAACCTAGCTCAACGGTGTCTGATATTTCTTGATCGTATTTACGTATTACACTTGGGGCGTATTCATTAAAGCCACCCGATCTAAAGCCTTTTGAATAAGTGCTGTATAGCAGATGGTCATCACTAATTTGCCAAGCAATAGAGGCTTTAGGTTGTAATTCACTAAATGTTTCATTTACTTTAGAGGCTGATGGGTCACGTTTATCAAATGCATCTCGCTCTTCTGAGTCATAGCGCAGGGCAACTGTTAGCTCAATGTCTTCTACCACATCGTAATTTGCTTGCCCAAACAAAGCATAGGCAGTACTTTCTTGAACTGTTTTTTCACCGGTGATAACTAAACTAGGATCATTCGCAATATCAGCTTTTACATCTTGATAGGTAACTCTTTGTGTTGGTGTAAAGTCTAATACTTGATCGTAAGATACATTTCTGTCTTTTGATTCATAATATGCACCAATCGACCAACGAAGAGCGTTATCACTTGGCGAAGTAAATCGGGTCTCAAAGCTACTAGAGTCTTCTTCTATTGGGTTAATTTGGGTATGAGGGAAGTAAAAATTGTCGTCGCTTGGAGCCTGATGAGTAAAATCTCCATCAGAAAAAAACATAATGTCTGAATCATTAGCAGACGCAATAAACGTTAAATCGCCATAATCTGTTTCATGATCAAGTTTTACTGAAACTGACCATAATGTTGACTCATCACGCCCTACAGCATTTGCCTCTGGTTGTAATAAAAAGTCCTCTAACTGGTCACTGGTAATAAATCCCATATAGTTACTACCCTGGGTTTTTTCAGCGTAGTTACCATGAAAAGTTAACTTGGTATAATCACTTAAATAAAATTCAAGCATTCCTTGAAAGCCAAATGCATCATCAACATAATCTACTTTTTCATTTAAAAAAGAGTTTTCAATTAGGCCATCGGTATCTTGATAGTTAGCAGACAACCTAAAGTAAGCTTTGTCTTGAACAATTGGGCCACTGAGCGCAACGTTTAGCTTTTTATCGTTTCCTTGCGCAACTGATGCTTGAACGCTTCCTTCAAATTCATCTGTTGCTTGCTTTGTAACAATATTAATCGCCCCACCAATCGCATTTTTTCCGTACAAGGCACCTTGTGGCCCTCTAAGAACCTCAATACGTTCGATATCGTGTAAGCCCTGATTAATAAACTCTAGATTAGGCACAGTTATACCATCTACAACATAAGCAATAGGCGCTTCCCCTACCTGTGGGGTAATTAACCCTCTAACAGTTACAAAATTTAGTCCTGATCTAAAATTTGTTGATACATTTAAATTTGGCGTTAATGATGAAAAATCTTTTATGGTAGAGATACGAGCGGCTTTAATGTCGTCACCAGTGAATACTGTGACCGAGTCTGGTATTTGTTGTAATGTCTCGGTACGCCCTCTGGATGTAACAACAATTTTTTCAATTTTGTCTACTTTATTACTGCCTTCGGTATCCAACTCATTTGCGTATAACGGTGTGCTTCCTGAAGTTGCTATAATTACTGCTAGCGCTACTTTTTTAGGACAAAAACGATTACTTATTGTCATATCACTCCCCTTTAGACCTTTTGGTTTACAAAGTTATTATGTTTTTTATAAGTGCTTAATATTTTTAACACTTTTAATAGTACGCATTGGTCGGAAAATCTTTGATTCTAAAAATGCAATAAAACGCAATTTATTTTGTATTCACAATCTAAAACAGAACTTCTAGCAAAAAAGCATTCGAACTCACTTTATTTAGTTAAATAATGGCATATTTTATGAGCTGCTTTTCGCCATACATTAAATTGTCATGCTAAAAGTAATGGGATCTCAGGCGATTTATCTTTTAAGGTTGAATAGATGGTTGTGTTGCCTGGCAGAGGCTATGTTATGAAATGTAGATAAAGCCGTTTCTATGAATGTTTAGGGAGGTTAAGAGTAGCTTAATGCCTATTATCAAATTTATAATAATAGGCATTTATATATTATGAGCTTATGTAATCACAAGGCTGTCGTCTCTTTTAATAACCAGGCGTTACTACGTGTGTCTATAAGAGGAGATATAAGTCGATATACCATTTCGTGGTATGTATTTAACCACTCTATTTCACATTTTGTAAGTTCTGCTTTATCTATTAACCTTCTGTCAAAAGGAACATGAGTTAACACTTCAAAACACAGCATATTTATATCTGACCCGCTGATATTAAGGCTTTCTTTTACAACATATAAGTTTTCGTGGCGTATACCAAACTCATCCTGACGATAGTAACCTGGCTCAATAGATACAACCATCCCAGGTAAAAGTGCAACGTTAGAATTTGCCTTTGCAATGCGTTGCGGCCCTTCATGTACATTAAGGTAATGCCCTACACCATGTCCTGTGCCATGTTCGTAATCATACCCTTTTTGCCATAAGTGTTGCCGCGCAAAAGCGTCTAATTGCTGTCCTGTTGTTCCAAAAGGAAATCGGATAGTCGCCAACGAAATATGACCTTTTAAGACTAAAGTAGCCATTTTTATTTGCTCTTTAGTCGCCTTACCTATAGCCACTGTACGTGTAACATCTGTAGTTCCATCAAGATAATGCGCGCCCGAATCAACAAGATAGATAGTATTATTTGTCATTAGTTTAGCGGTCGTATCTTTATGATTATAATGACACATAGCCCCATTACTCCCAACAGCTGACACAGTATCAAAGCTAGGTTCTTGGTATAACTCATCTACAGTTCTAAATGTTTCAAGCTTATCGGCAAGTTGGGCTTCGTCGTAAAAAGTCTGTTCGCGTACTTGCAAATCTAACCACGACAAAAAGTTAATAAGTGCTGCACCATCACGAATGTGACATGCTTTCATTCCTGTGATCTCAATCGGATTTTTTTGTGCTTTTAGTAATCCTATAGGATCGCTGCTTTGAATAACGTTTACATCTGGCTTTTGTAGTAATCTCGCCATGTGCGCATTAATGACTTTTGGGTCAATTTGAGTTACGCAATTTGAAATAGATAATAAGTATTCATCTAACTGCGTAATACATTTAAAACTTACATTATGCTTAAAAGAAGATTTAAGTTTTTCATCCAGTGTAGTTAAATCTAAAAAACAAATAACCTCTGCATCTTGATCAATAATTGATGTTGAATAAAAAACGGGTAAACAAGGGATATCACTTCCTCGTAAATTGAGTAACCAACACGTTGACTCAAGATTGGTAATGATTAACCTATCTACACCCACCTTACTTAAAATGTCTGCAACTTCTTTGCACTTAGTAATGCTTGATTTACCACAGTACTTTTCATCTATTAATTTTACGTTGGTGCTTATTTTAGTCGGTCTATTTGTCCAGCATAAATCTATTAAATTATTTTTAAGTGGAAGCGATTTTCTACCTTCTATAGCAACTTTACTTATAAATTTCGAAAACCAGTCAAATGAATGCAAAGAAGGGTCGATTCCAATTTTTGCTGAGGGAGGTAGTAACGAATCAATCCAACTGTTGCTCTCAAATACAGCCATACTTTCAAATGAAAATAGCTCCCCGTCAACTTGCTTAGTCACTTGAACGCTGTATCTACCATCAACAAAAAAAATGACATCATCTTTTAAAACGACAGCAACTCCTGCGGTACCTGTGAAACCACTGATCCATTTTAAACGATTATTACAATCAGAAACTTCTTCTAAAAGATATTCATCTTCATGAGGAACCACAAATGCATCCAAATCCAATTTCGCCATTTCATTTCTAACGGCTTGTATTCGATAGTTATATTGACTCTTCATTTCAATCTCGTATTAAAGTAAATCCTAAACTTTATAACAACTTGAGAATTGATAAGTTTTTATTACCATGCACTTTCCGTAGAAAGTTTTGTTGTTCAATTTTTAAAATAGTTCATTCAACTTATAGAATAAAGCTGATCATAAGCCATAAACTTCAGTAATTAAGCTCAATAGCACCGCTAATGTACTGTTATAGCTATAAAAAACCCCTTTGAATATTTCTCATGTTCAACATGAATAAAGTGCACACCAAAACAAAGGAAGTCTAAACGGCTAAACATCCATCTTTTATTTTTACCGATTTATGCCTTTTTCTCGCCAATTGCTACGTAATCGAATCTAACAATAGTGATTAATGAATATGACTCATGTTTTATGTGAAATTAAACCGTTTTTCTTCATATACCAATCAACGTATAAATTACTCATCCCTTAGCGCTAAACACTATTACTAACAACTTAAAGCTGCTGAATAACAAAAACAGCTAAGTAAGTTGCAAGGCTAATAAAGCACAGAGCATTAATCAGGTTTAAATTATAAAATTGGATATAAACACGATGAAAAAAGATTTTACATTTAATATTAAGAGCGTTTCACTCGACGAAAATTATCATCCATCAACTAATACGCGTATCACAACCAACTTTGCTAATTTAGCCAGAGGTGAATACCGCAAAGCAAACTTGCGTAACGCCTTAAACATGATTAACAACCGTTTTAATGCCCTAGCCCACTGGGATAACACCAAAGGTGAGCGTTATGCTGTTGAGCTTGAAATTGTCTCTGTTGAGATAGGTATTGAAGATGGCGGCGAAAGCTTCCCATCAATCGAAATATTAAAAACAAATATTGTTGACCATAAAACTAATAAGCGCATTGAAGGCATTGTAGGAAACAACTTTTCATCGTATGTGCGCGACTACGACTTTAGCGTACTCCTACAAGAGCACAATAAAGGCAAGCCTCAATTTAGTATTCCTGATGACTTTGGGGTTTTACATGGCAAGCTATTTCAGTCATTCGTAAATTCGGATACATACAAACAAAACTTTAAAAAACCACCGGTTATATGCCTAAGTGTGTCAGATAACAAAACCTACAACCGCACCGAAAACCAACATCCGGTACTTGGCGTAGAATACGAACCAAATGAATCGTCTTTAACTGAGCAATACTTCAAAAAAATGGGCTTGCAGGTACGTTACTTTATGCCGCCAAATAGTGCAGCGCCTTTGGCATTATTTTTCTTTGGTGATTTACTTAATGATTACAGCAATCTTGAGCTTATAAGCACCATTAGTACGATGGAAACGTTTCAAAAAATCTACAGACCAGAGATTTATAATGCCAACGCAACAGCGGGTAAATCATATAAACCAAACTTAAAAAACTTGGATCACTCACTAACGCAAATTGTGTATGACCGAGAAGAGCGCGGCAAGTTAGCAAATGAGCAAGGCAAGTTTGCACAAGAGCATTTTATCAAGCCGTACCAAACGGTTCTTGAGCAATTCTCTACTCGCTATCTGTCATAACAACTAATAGTAACAACCAGTAATAACGCGCTTAACGCTACGTTTAATAATTAACTAAAATATACGGCATTATTTATTATGAAAAAATTACTACCTACTTCTACCGCTGGCAGTTTACCTAAGCCGTTATGGCTTGCAGAGCCAGAAACACTTTGGTCACCTTGGAAATTACAAGGTGATGAATTAACCCAAGGAAAATACGACGCCCTACGCTTGTCATTATTCGACCAACAACAAGCAGGCATTGATATTGTTAGCGATGGTGAGCAAACAAGGCAGCATTTTGTAACTACATTTATAGAGCACCTAAATGGCGTTGACTTTGAAAAACGTAAAACAGTAAAAATTCGTGACCGATACGACGCAAGCGTACCCACCGTTGTGGGCCCTGTTAGCCGTCAAAAGTCTGTGTTTGTTGAAGACGCTAAATTTTTACGCAAGCAAACCAAACAACCTATTAAATGGGCATTGCCAGGTCCAATGACCATGATAGACACGCTTTACGATGACCATTATAAAAGCCGCGAAAAACTAGCGTGGGAATTTGCCATAATACTCAATCAAGAAGCAAAAGAATTAGAAGCCGCAGGCGTTGATATCATCCAATTTGATGAGCCCGCGTTTAACGTATTTTTTGATGAAGTGAACGACTGGGGAATTGCCTGTTTAGAGCGCGCAATTGAAGGGCTTAAATGCGAAACCGCCGTGCATATTTGCTATGGCTACGGCATTAAAGCCAATACAGATTGGAAAAAAACATTAGGATCTGAATGGCGACAGTACGAAGAAGCATTCCCTAAGCTTCAGCAATCTAATATCGATATTATCTCACTAGAGTGCCATAACTCGCATGTACCAATGGATTTACTAGAACTCATTCGCGGTAAAAAAGTAATGGTAGGCGCAATTGACGTAGCAAACCACACTATTGAAACGCCAGAAGAAGTAGCTGATACGCTACGTAAAGCACTGCAATTTGTAGATGCCGACAAACTCTACCCGTGTACAAACTGCGGCATGGCTCCACTACCTCACCATATAGCCAGAGGTAAACTAAATGCCTTGAGCGCTGGGGCTGAAATTATAAGAAAAGAGTTATTAGAAAAGAACTAGAAAAGTAGCTTTGAAATACAAATTGTAAACAATAACAACTGTCGCACCATGCCATAGTAAAATCCATAAACATGGTGCGTTAGCTAAAACCGACTAAAGAACAAAGTTTAGGTTAGTTATTTAATTTTTTTATTAAAAAGCTCTAGCCTGTTTTTTGAAAAATCGATAACTGCTTGGCATTGGGTAAAAAAGGGAGAGCCTAACAAGCCATGTACTCCCTTTTCACCACCCGCCACCTGTACATGGTCAAGATTAAGTGACACAAAGCCTGGACTTTCAAACAAGGCATTTCCAAACTCAATTGAATGAACTTCTATATCCCCCATAGCGTGATCCGAAGTGCCCAAGCCTGCTGCATTCTCAACATTGAGTTTTTCTTCAATGCCTAACTCACTTAGGCATCCCCTGTCTAAAACAGATGTTCCAGCGCCAGTATCTAAAATAAAACGTAACAATTTACCGTTAATTTTAGCTTCAACAATTTGGTGGCCTGTTTCTGATATTTCAAACTCAATTACAGTTTTGCCTTCAGATAAATTCATATACGTTCCTTGTTATAAAGTTTTTAAAATCTTACTTACTATTTTCAGCTTCCCACAATTAATAGCCAAATTTTACTAGTCGCCCACCTCAGCGCGTTTTGTTAGGTAACGTTTATCACCTGAGGCTCAATATTTGTTAAAACATGAATGATTTCATTTGTAGTCATTACTGAATAATGAAACAGCTTATTGTTGTTTAAACTGAAAGTATTCGTTTTAGTTTGAGCATACTCCAATAAGCATGAATCAGAATACACGCCGATTACGCCCGAATCACGGTTTTGATGATAGTCATGAAAATGGCTACTTTCATCATAAGTTTCAAATAAAACGGTATTTGTAAACACAACCATAAACCTTACGGGATCATCGCCTTTTATATAAGTTTTAAGGTTCAGTGTTAGTAACCCATCAACATACGATAATTTGTCTAAGCTCCAGTCTTGGTAATTATTTGTGACTTCATCGATGGCAGTATTCATTTAATTACCTAACGAGCCTGTAGATTAACTCGTTTCTATTTGTTTTTATTGATAAACAAACCATAGCTGAGTTCCTAATTTGGTTCAATCTATTAGTGTTTTCATAAAATTTAGAATGGGTGTCTAGTTTATTTAAGAATGGGGATACGCTTTTATTATTTCCCTAAGTCTTTTTATTATTAGGGTTTTCAAAAGCACCAGCAAGAGCTTGAAATACCATTTCAGGCTCACCAGATTCAATATTAATCCGACTAAAATACCTTGCTTGCCAATGCCAAAATTCAACTTCAAAATATTTTGCTAAATATCTAGAATCCGCCTCTTTAATATCTACCATAAAATTTAACTTTTTATAGAAATGTTCAATTTTAGATATTTTTTGCCACTCTTCCGTAGATAGTTTTCGGTAAAGACTATCCCAAGATGGGCTTTCAATTTCTAGCATCGACTTTTTAAGTGCTTTACTTGCATCATTACGAATCTGAATGTAATCCGGAGAACTGTATTCTTGTATCAGATCAAGAGCTCTATTTTTTCTTTCACGATTAGTTTCATGGATAACTATTAAAGTTGCAGAAAGTCCTGCACCAATACCCGCTCCTAGGAGTGCAGCCCCAAGACTACCTGTTAATGCACCGACTACCGCACTAAAAACACTCGTAATTGTTATTGCTTCCATTACCCCTCCAAGGGATCAATTAATACCGACCAAACCAGACAGCCACTTTAATTGAACAAACAAAACTGTGCCACAAAATTAGCTCTTCAGGTTCATAATTAACCTTTTATTACTGGGTCGCTTTCATTTCATCTATTAAATAAGTCATTACATTTTTAAACCCAAATTACACGCATGAAAATAACTCCGTATGGCATTTTTAACTTTTACTGAACTGTTTTAATTTATGCGAGTAGCTTTTCGCAATTGCTAATATTTGATCGCCGTTTACGCTTTAAATTTTCACAGTAACTTGCTTGTGAAGTGGGTCTGCCTACTGCACCATGAAATACGCGCGTAAATTGCGTAGTCAGTTTTAACCAGTTCTCTGGGGAGATATTAAGCCTTTCTAACAAAGGTAGGTTCATGTTATCAATATGCCCACGCTTATCCTCTCGTATTATTCGCCCTGTTAGCTCAACAAGTTCAAGGTACGATTTAAGCTCAAACGGCAGCCCTTTGGGCATAATCTGACGAGGCATACCAGCAAAACGTAGTAACTGTTTTGGTTGTTTACCTTCTGCTGCGCATGTTAAACGCTTTTGTACACTGGTATGCTTTGACTCCTCCGGTGTGTTAGTCATTTTAGCTCTAATGGGATTTAAATCGACATAGGCCATACACGCTGCAAGTGCTGCTTCATCTAGTAATGCCTGCGATTTGAATCTACCCTCCCAGAACCTCCCTGTGCAGTTATCTTCTTTATTTGCTCTGCGCGCAATGTCTTCATTTAAGAGCCGCATAAACCAGCTGATACTTGATAAGCGTTCGCGGTATTGTTTAACCGTTTGGTTGAAAAAGATGAGCTCAACTTTACTTAACTTTTCACCTTGTACATATTTTTGCGTTAACAATGTGCCTTTACAGAGTTTATGCCAGCGAATAACAATCGCTTTATCATTCAGCCTGTTTGCTTTCTTATCATCTACATATAGTACCAAATGGGTGTGATTACTCATTACGGCATAAGTACATACATCAATACAAAATATTTTTGCGAGCATAAGTAACTTATCTTCAACCCAACCTCTACGATGCTCGTAAGATTGACCTGTAAAACGGTCTTCGCCACATAAAAATGCACGACGCACGCAACGTGAAATACAATGGTAGTATTTTGTATCAACCAAACTTACTTGACGTTTTCTCGCGATTGCCATAAGACACCCAGCTTGTTTTTTGCACTAAACAAAGGCTAGCCTCTAACTCCGTAAAGTGCAAAATTTAGGATGGGTGTCACTGTTAATTAAAGAAATAAAGGATGTTGAAATTCTCACCGATGATATGGCGGTGATCACGCCAAACTTATTGCTTATTGAATGCCTCGTTCCTCAACTCAAACAGCTAATGTTGGCAATAACACAATTTGATGACGAAATTAAAACGCTTTATAAGCAACATAAAGATCGCGCTATTTTTGATAGTTTACCAGGTGCAGGCCCACAATTAGCACCTCGATTATTAGCCGCTATGGGGTCAAATCGTGACCGCTATAAGTGCGCCGCTGACATACAAAAATACGCAGGCATTGCTCCAGTAACCGAACGCAGTGGCAAAAAGGAATGGATACACTGGCGATACTCGTGCACTAAATTTTTAAGGCAAACATTTGTGGAATGGGCTGGATTATCTGTGCGTTATTCATTTTGGGCTAAAGCATATTATCGGCAGCAAGAAGCCAAAGGAAAACCTCATAATACCATCATCAGATCATTAGTATTTAAGTGGATACGAATCCTATTTAGGTGCTGGAAAACACATACGCCCTACGATGAATCAACTTACTTAACGGCATTGAAAAGTAAGGGATCACCGCTGTTAAAATTTGCGGTGGAAAGTGAGCTTTAGCGCTTGCTGTCCACCTCAGGGCGTGTTGTTATGAGTACATTTGATACTGGACTAAAAGACTACTAAGTGTAAAAACAACACCAAAGTTTAAACCAAATTTTGCGTACCACATAGGGACGGTAGTTTGATCACTTTGCTCTGCTGGATTTTTTGCTACCAACCAGAACCCATAAGCCCACCCTAAAATATTATGAGTTACATAAAAAACTGGAATCAATATCTGCCAATTTTGAAACTCAAAATTAAATAAAGCGACTATTGAAACAATGGCCCATAAAAACTCTATAGTTGTAGTAACTACAGAAAACTGACCTGTTTTGATGACACCGGAATTTTTTACGATTAGATAACCGTCATAAATGACAATCAGTCCAATTATGACACTAATGCCTAAATATACTTCTAACATTGCTTGTACTCATAACGAGCCTGTAGATTAACTCGTTTTTAAATTTGTTTTTATTGATAAACAAACCATAGCTGAGTTCCTATTTTGGTTCAATTGATTACTGTATTTTTACGCAGAATATAGAAGTGTTTGATATTGTTTTAATTGGCGTTTTGGAAGGGATTACGGGTGTTTGAGTGGCTTTTATTTAGAGTAAGAGGGCTTACCCTACTTAATGTATCGTATTTCAGCTTTTCTATATTATGAACAAGGCAATACAGTTGCCACACAATAAAGTAAAGGCATTCACTTTTGTTTGACCCCGTAAGGTCAATTTATTCATGCCTTTTTTCACTGTAATGTTCCGCTTTTTATTTAAAGGAAAGCCGGTTCAATACAGCCGAGTCGTTTGCCATTCTTTAATAAACAGATATCGTCCCGATTGGGCTGTCTATTGTTACTTTCATTTTTTCTACATAGTTCAGCTTTTTGCGTGATTCATTATTTATAATAATGCACTCTTCATACTGTTTTTGTTAGCTTTTTTCCTAATGATTAGGATGGGTGTCATCCTAATCATTATTATCTGCACTTTTATCTAGCTTTTCTTTTTGTTTTAAATCCTGAGTTATCAATTCTTCGCCCAGTCCATCTTGTGATTGGTGGCGTTCAATAATACGTTTGCTTGCGCGTTCTAGTTTTGCTTTTTTGCGACCTAACTCATCGAATGTGCCACTCCACTCTTTACTCGCATTGGACTTTAATTTACACCCATCAATGGCAAACATGTTGCGGCCTATCAAGCCTTCCTCGTCACATATCATCAGCACTTGCGTAAAAAGCGGCTCAATCTGTTCATGCATTTTAGCCACAAAACCCGCTATAGATGTGTAATGCGGCTGGATATCACCCGACACACTCATAAATAAAATATTATGCTCGCAAGCCTTTGCAATCCGACGGCTACTGATAAAACCATGTGCATAGCCCAGTAAAATAATCTTTAGCATTACCGAAGGCGGATACGCAGCAGCGCCCGTTTTGTCATTGTTGTACCACGCGTCAAACCCCGATAAATCGAGTTTATTTTCGACAATATAACAAAGGGCATACTCAAAAGTGCCAGGCAGAATTTGCTCAGCGAAATTGATAGGAATGAATTTATTTTGACAAGATAAGTCAGGCTTGTAGTTAGCCATAACAGTTTACCGTGGGTGAATAATATCTATTAGATCACAGCGAATGAATGGATTCAAGGTTAAAAAGCAACCAACCAAGAATAGTAGGATACGTTCCTAAAAAGAGTAATTCTACAGCCTCAACGCCTTACTAAGAGGCAAATAATTGTTGGTTAAAATAAGCGACGAAGGAGCAAAAACCAACTATTATTTGTCCTTTTGAGTAA